>JALYXI010000331.1 GCA_030947245.1 Acidobacteriota bacterium | reverse complement strand
GCATCGCCGCTTTGGGGTTCGCAAGCCGCCCAGTCGATGGTCCGCCCGTCCAGCCGCGGCGGAGTCCCGGTTTTCAGCCTGGTCCAGCGCAGACCCGCATTCCGCAACACATCCGCGAAAAGGTGAGATGCTGCTTCCCCGCTCCGCCCGCATGTGTGCGTTTCATCACCGATATGCGCCAAGCCGTTCAAAAACGTGCCCGTAGTGACAATTACCGCCCCTGCTTCAAACGTTTGTCCGTCACGAAGCTGAACTCCGGCCGCACAGCCGTTTCGCATCAGCAAACCTGCTACTTCCCCTTGCTTTAGAAATAAATTGCGCTCCCGCTCTAAGACATCTTTCATCTTCAGGCGGTATTGCTTTTTATCGCATTGGGCCCGCGGCGACCAGACGGCCGGCCCCCGGCTCGTATTCAGCAGGCGGAATTGGATTCCAGTGGCGTCCGCGACCTCGCCCATGACTCCACCCAGCGCGTCGATTTCACGCACTAAATGTCCCTTCGCGATTCCTCCTATTGCCGGATTGCAAGACATCTGGGCCACGAGGTCCACATTCATGCTCACGAGCGCGGTCCGTAGACCCAGGCGCGCGGTGGCACGCGCAGCCTCGCAGCCGGCATGCCCCGCGCCGACTACTACGACATCGTATTTGTAATGCATTGGCTCTTATTGTAGCGTTGCAAGATAGGAGAACCCGGCCAAAGCGAATGAAAATCCTGGTAGTTGGTTCCGGAGGGCGTGAGCATGCAGTGGTTTGGCGACTTGCTAAACGCCCCGGGGTAGACCTTTATGCGTTACCCGGCAACCCGGGCATGGCTCGTTTGGCGCAGTGCGTTCCCTCCCCCAATCTCTCTCCCGCATCGATTCTTTCGGTCGCGCGCGCGCTCCAGGTGGATTTGACGGTGATCGGGCCTGAAGCGCCGCTCGTGGCCGGCGTAGTGGATCTGTTCCGGGCCGCCGGCATGCTCATTGTGGGGCCCACGGCTGAAGCCGCTCTCCTTGAAGGCAGTAAGATCTACGCTAAACAGTTTTTTAGCGCACATCAGATTCCGACGGCCGCCTTTGAAACCGCAAATGATCCGGAAGAAGCGTTCCGCTTGCTCGATCGCTTTTCATTTCCAGTGGTCATCAAGGCCGATGGGCTTGCCTCCGGAAAGGGTGTCATCATCTCCCGGAATCGGAAGGAAGCGGAAGCCGCAATACTTTCGCTCGGGCCCACTATAGTGATCGAGGAATTTCTCGAAGGCAAGGAGATTAGCTTCATCGTCCTCAGTGACGGACAGACCATTCTCCCGCTGCTCCCTGCCCGCGACCATAAGCGTGCTCTCGACGGAGACCAGGGCCCCAACACCGGCGGCATGGGCGCCTTCTGCGACAGCTCCCTTCTCACTTCCGGGCAATCCACAGAGATCATGGATAGAATCATCCGGCCAACGGTCGAAGCTACGGCTTTCACAGGTTTTCTTTACGCCGGCCTGATGATGACGGCGTCTGGTCCAAAGCTGCTCGAATTCAATGTCCGGCTGGGCGATCCTGAAGCTCAGGCCCTTCTGCACCACCTTGAAAACGACCTCGCCGAGGTTCTGTTCGCCGCTGCAAATGGCAGCCTCGCGCCGACGACGCTCACCTGGAAACCCGGCGCATCCGTGTCCGTGGTTCTCGCCGCCGCGGGCTATCCTGGAGAAGTTCGCTCAGGCGATATCATCTCGGGGATTGAAGACGCGGAAATCACCGGGGCAACCGTCTTCCAGGCAGGAACCCGCGTCGGCTGGAGCGGTTGCGTCACCAACGGTGGCCGCGTGCTCAGCGTAACGGCATCGGGCGCGAACCTGCGCGCTGCGGCTAATCGCGCGTATTCCGCCATCCAGCACATTCACTTCTCCGGGATGCACTACCGCCGGGATATTGGGTGCCCCGCACAGGAACCGGTATCATAAGAATATGCGCCGGGGAACCCGCGCCGGGCACGTAGCTCAGATGGATAGAGCGGTCGCCTCCTAAGCGGCAGGTCAGCAGTTCGAATCTGCTCGTGCCCACCAATTATTGAATTGTGCTCCGCCCTTCCCGGCCCTGGTCCTCGGGGAGAATGTTCTTATTCGTGTGGTTATCTAAATTTATTACGTAAGTCTCTTTCGCTTCCACCAGAACCGGCGAGTGTGTGGCGCAAATAATCCGGAATTTCTTCGCGTCCGCCAATTCCAGAATCATCTTCAACACACGCCGCTGGTTTGAAACCGAAAGCGCCATTTCCGGTTCGTCCAGCAGCAACACGCTGCCCTCCGGCATCTGGGGAAATGTTTCTTTAAACAGCGACAGCATAATCTGACCGTGGCTGGCCGTCCTCAGGAACTCCTGCATCTCCGGCTGGTTCTCGAAATATTCCACCTGAGTGCGCGGATTATGCAGCTCCGCGTCGAACAGGAAGCAGTTGGAAGTGTCTATGCCGCCCTTTTCCAACCGGTAAATATATTGCGGGACATCCGCGCCCTCCATCGCAATTCTTATGGAATGCAGAAGTGTCGACTTGCCTGAGCCGTTCTCCCCGGTCAGCATCACTACCGGGTGCGAAAGGTCCACAATCATCGGCATGTGAAAGTTTAACTGCACGAAAACAGGGTGGGCGAGGATTTTAAGAAACATCCTCGCCCAGAATACCAGCCGCTTGCCGGGGCCGCTTCAAGCCGCGGGTAAATCTATAAGTCCCGCCCGCTCCAGCAAGGCATTCGGGTCCGGGTCGCGTCCCATGAAGCGGCGGTACAGCTCAGCCGGATCCTCGCTATCGCCTTTCGACAAGATATGTTCCCGGAATTCTTGCCCGGTTTTACGATCAAAAACTCCGGCTGTCCGGAAACGCGAGAACGCGTCCGCATCCAGCACTTCGGCCCATTTGTAGCTGTAGTACCCCGCCCCGTAACCCACAGGACTTCCAAATAAATGAGTAAATCCGGTGACCAATGAGTGTCCTTGCGGCAACTGCGCCGGAGAGAATTGCTGTAAGATTTCCCGCGCATAATCCAATACCGCGCCATCCCGATCCGGGTCATAGTGGACGTGTAGGCTTAAATCCACAATGCCAAAGCCTACTTGGCGCATTTGATTGTTGGCGCTACGGAAATTTCGCGCACGGTTCATCTTTTGAAACAACTCTTCCGGAATGGCCTCTCCGGTTTGATAGTGACGCGCGAATAGGTCGAGCGCTTCCCGCTCCCAGCACCAGTTCTCCATAATCTGAGAAGGCAATTCCACGAAATCCCATGCCACTGCTGTTCCCGCTAAGCTCCGAATTTCCACGCGCGAAAGCGAATGGTGCAGCAAGTGCCCGAATTCGTGAAATATCGTTTCCACGTCGCGATGGGTCAGCAGCGCCGGCTGATCGCCGATGGGAGCGGTCATGTTTCCACACACCGTCCCGGCATGCGGCTCGAAATTCCCCGGCTGATCCACGCCGGTAATGAAGGAGTCCATCCAAGCTCCCCCGCGCTTATCCTCGCGTGGATACCAGTCCGCATAGAAACCACCGAGGAACTGCCCGGTTTCGTCCTGAATCTCGTAATACTTCACATCCGGGTGCCACACCGGAACGCCGCTTTTTTCGCGTACCCGAATGCCATAGAGCCGCTCCACAATCTCGAACATTCCCGACACAACGCGCTCTGTCGAAAAGTACGGCCTTAATTCTTCTTCGTCGAAGTTATATAACGCTTGGCGTTGCTTCTCGGCGTAATACCCCACGTCCCAGGGCTCCAGCTCCGTACCCGCGAATTCCCTCAGCTCCGCATTCTCGCGCACGAAGTGGCGCCGCGTCTTGTTTTCCACAGACCGCAGAAATTCGATCGCGCGCTCCCCCGTGTGCGCCATCCGGTCATGCAATACAAGATCCGCGAAGTTCCGGAATCCCAGCAGTTCCGCCTTCTCCCGCCGCAATTGCAAAACCCGCGCCACCATTCCACGGTTGTCCAGGTCACCTGAAGAAGCCCTCGTGCTCTGCGCGCGGTACACCTGCTCGCGAATTCCGCGGTCATCCAGGTACGTCAGAAGGGGAGTGTAACTTGGGGCCTGCAGGGTAAACCGCCAGCCCTCCATTCCTTTCGCCTCCGCACTCTGCCTGGCCGCTGCAATCGCTGTGGGCGGCAAACCGGCCAATTGGTGTTCGTCGCTCACCATCAACTCGAAGGCGTTCGTCGCGTCCAATACATTTTCCGAAAACTTCGTGGTCAGCTTCGAAAGCTCAACGTCAATTTCCGCCAGCTTGCGCTTCCCTTCCGGCGTCAGTTCCGCGCCATGTCTCCTGAAGGTATCCAACGTCTTTTTAAAAAATCGCCGCCGCACTCCTTGCAACTGCTGTGCTTCCTCAGTGGCCGCAAACCGCTGCAATTGGTTCCACAACCCCTCATGCAGGGGGATGCGGGCATAGAACTCGCTCACCACGGGCTCCACCGCGTTATACGCGGCCCGCAGCTCCGGTGTTGTCCGCACCGATTCTAAGTGCCGAACAACTCCCATCGCATAATCCAGCCTTTCGGTTACTTTCTCAAGCGCCAACATGGTGTTTGCGAACGTTCGCGGCTCCGGATCACCGCCAAGTATCTCCAGGCGCTTCCCCGCATCGGCCAGCAATTCAGTGATTGCAGCCTCTACGTCTCCGGGTTCCACCCGGTCAAACGGAATTTCGAACTCAATACGCAACAGCGGATTTTCGGCCATGGGACTCTTGATTTATTTAGGATACAAAATCGTTTCCTTGCTGTGCGGGAAGCGGTTAAACTGGTAAGTACTTCCCCGTTGTAAAAAATGGCCGAAACTCCCTTCGTTCACCTCCACTGCCACACCGATTATTCGCTCCTGGACGGCGCTTGCGAAATCGGGCAGCTTATGCAAGTTGTCGCCGAACAAAACATGCCCGCCGTCGCTATGACGGACCACGGCAACCTCTTCGGCGCCGTGAAGTTTTACAACGAGGCTCACGCGAAAGGCATTCATCCCATCATCGGATGCGAGGTTTACGTCTCCCAGCAAGGCCACAAATCCCGCTCCGATACCGACCGCTACAACCACCTCGTCCTGCTCTGCGAAAACCAGGAAGGCTACCGAAATCTGATCGATCTGGTTTCCACCGCGTACCTCGAAGGCTTTTACTACAAGCCCCGCATAGATAAAGATCTCCTCGCGCAAAAATCCAAAGGCCTGGTCGCCCTCTCCGCCTGCCTGCGCGGCGACATCAACGAGACACTGATGGCGGACCGCTACGCCGAAGGCCGGAAACTCGCCCACGAGTACCGCGATCTGTTCGGCCCCTCCAACTTTTTCCTGGAAATTCAGGATCACGGCCTCGATCAGGACAAAGTAGTCACCCCGCAACTGGTCCGCATGTCCGCTGAAACCGGCATCCCGCTTGTGGCCACGAACGACTCCCACTATCTGCGTAAGGACGATGCCCGGGCGCACGAAATCCTGATGTGCATCCAAACCGGCAAAACGATGTCGGATCCCAACCGGATGCGTTTCAGCCAACCCGAGTTCTACATGAAGACCCGCGCCGAAATGATACAACTTTTCGGCGAAATGGAAGACGCGGTAGACCGCCCGTGGGAGATCGCTCAACGCTGCCAGGTGAAGCTCGAAAAAGTAAACGAGCCGTTTCCCAACTTCCCGCTTCCTCCCGATCACTCAGCAGACACATACTTCGAATACATCGCCCGCCAAGGCTTTGAAAAACGCCGCGGCCGCCTGGAAGCCATGGCCGCGCGCGGTCACCTGAAATGCCCCTTGGAAGCATATGCCGAGCGGCTTGATTTCGAAATCAAGATGATCCAACAGATGAAGTTCTCCGGCTACTTCCTCATCGTCTGGGACTTCATCCGCTTCGCCAAATCCATTCAAATTCCCGTCGGACCTGGCCGCGGTTCCGCAGCCGGAAGCCTGGTCTCTTATGCCATGGAGATCACAGATATCGACCCCCTCCAATACGGCCTTCTCTTCGAACGCTTCCTCAATCCCGAACGGGTCAGCATGCCCGATATTGATATCGATTTCTGCATGAATCGCCGCGGCGAAGTGATCCAGTACGTCACCCAGAAATACGGCCGCGAACAGGTGGCGCAGATCATCACGTTCAACACTCTCGGCAGCCGCGCCGCAATCAAGGACGTTGGCCGCGCTCTTGACATCACCTTTGCCGAAGTCGAAAAGCTGACCAAGCTAGTCCCCGGCATCCTGAACATCGACCTCAAGAAGTCATTCGAAATGGAGCCGGGGTTCGCCGAAGCCGGGAAGAAAGACCCGCGCATTCAGGAGGTCCTCGACACCGCCGTGCGCCTAGAAGGTCTGGCCCGCAACGCTTCCGTTCACGCCGCAGGGGTGGTGATCTCCCCCGTTCCGCTGAAATCCATCGTCCCGCTCTATAAGACCAACCGGGATGAAATCGTAACCGAATACGACATGAACGGCCTCGATAAGCTCGGGCTGCTCAAGATGGATTTCCTCGGCCTCACGACCCTCACTCTCATCGATGACGCCGTGAAGCTGATCGAAAAACGGCACGGCGCCGTCATCGTTCTTGAAGATCTGCCGCTCGACGACCCCAAGAGTTACGAAGTCTTTTGCAAGGCTTTTACCAGCGGTATCTTCCAGTTCGAATCCCAGGGCATGCGCGATATTTTGCGCAAGTACCAGCCCAGCCGCCTGGAAGACCTGACGGCGCTCAACGCCCTATACCGCCCCGGCCCCATTCAAGGCGGCATGCTGGACGACTTCATTGAACGCAAGCACGGACGTAAAGAAGTCCGCTACGATCTTCCCGAGCTCAAGCCCATCCTCGAAGAGACCTACGGCGTCATTCTGTATCAGGAACAGGTGATGCAGATCTCAAGCCGTCTGGCCGGATACTCATTGGGCGACGCCGACCTGCTCCGCCGCGCCATGGGCAAGAAGAAAGCCGAGGAGATGGCCAAGCAGCGCGACCGCTTCGTCACCGGCGGTCTCGCGAACGGCTTCCCGCAGAAGAAGATCGAAAAGATCTTCGACCTGATGGAACAGTTTGCCGGGTACGGATTCAACAAGTCGCACTCCGCGGCTTATGCCTATCTCGCCTTTGTGACCGCTTACCTGAAAGCGCACTTTCCGGTCGATTTCATGGCCGCGCTCCTCACCTCTGAAACCGGGAACGTTCCTAAAGTGGTGAAGTACATCAACGAATGCCGCGAAATGTCGATCAAAGTGCTTCCGCCTGACGTGAATGCGAGCGAATGCAATTTCACTCCCGATAGCAGCGCCATCCGCTTCGGATTAGGCGCGGTCAAGAACGTGGGCGGCTCCGCTATTGAAGCCATCTGCCAGGCCCGCGCCAAAGCCGGGCGATTCACGTCCCTGCACCAGTTCTGTGAAACCGTCGAACTGAGCGCGCTCAACCGGCGCATGCTCGAAAGCCTCATCCGTGCCGGCGCGCTCGATTCGCTCCCCGGCACCCGCGCTCAGCTTTTTGCAGCCGTCGAAGGCGCCATGGAATCCGGCGCCCGCCATCAGCGCGATCACCTGAGCGGTCAGGAAGGCCTGTTCGGCATGTTCGGCGCAGAAGACGGCCATCCCGCGGAACAGCCACTTTCCAAAGTGGCGGACTGGACCGCCCGCGAAAAGCTGAACGCCGAAAAAGAGATGCTCGGTTTCTATGTAACCGGCCACCCGCTCGATCAATACGAAGAGAAAATCTCCGAAGTCTCCAAACAGGATTCGGGTAGTCTCGAAGGCTTGGAAAAGGGCGTCGAAGTCGCCATGTGCGGTGTCCTCACCGCCATACAGAAGCGCCGCAATCGCGAAGGCAAATCCTGGGCGTCGA
>JALYXI010000345.1 GCA_030947245.1 Acidobacteriota bacterium | reverse complement strand
GCGGAGTGACTTCCGAGTACGGAATCTTCATACCTAATTCTTGCGCGGAAAGTGTTGTTCGTACCAGGCGATGGAGCGGTCGATGGAATCCACCTGGTGTTTGGATTCACGGATTCCATGGCCTTCGCGCGGGTAACGCACCATGACGGCTTCCGTGCCAACGTCTTTCAGCGCAATATAGAACTGCTCGGCTTCAGCAATGGGAACGTCATTGTCGTTTTCACCATGCATCAGCATGGTGGGGGTGTGCGCGCCGGCGACGTGCTTCAGCGCGGAGCGCTCCCAAAGCACGTCCATCAAATTGCCCTGGTGCGGAAACGCGCCGAACTCCATCTCCTCGTACTGGTTGTAGTACGTCATGTAGTTATAGCTGATCAGGTTGGTGATGGCGGCAACCGGGATGGCCGCTTTGAACATATTGGTTTGCGTGATGAGCCAGGCGCTTAATTGGCCGCCGTAGCTGACGCCTTCGACACCCAGGCGGTCTCGGTCGATCCACGGATAGCGGCGCATGGCGGCGCTGACTCCGTACAGAACATCCTGCGCTTCATTGCCGTCCTGATCGCCAAAGACCGCATCTGTGAAGGCTTGGCCGTAACCGGTGGAACCGCGGTAATTCACCATCAGCGTCGACCAACCGTGAGATGCATAGACCTGATTGCGGAAATTGAATCCGGGACCTTGCTGGCCGTGGGGGCCTCCATGGATCACGGTGATCAGCGGAGCTTTTTCACCTTCTTTCAGACCCGGAGGAACGGTGAGAAATGCTTCCACTTCCCACTTATTGTCGTTGCTGATGAAGGTGAAGGATTCGACCGGCGCGAGCGGCTTATCTTTCATCACGGCCGCATTCAGATCTGTCACCTGCTTGCCACCGATGAACAACTCGGCGGATCCGCCGGGAGTGACGAGCGCGCAGGCCAGGGTGTTGTTCCTGGAGATGGACCAGGAGGTGACACCTCCTTTCCCCGCGACAAGAATCTCAGGGCTGCCGCCCGCGGCCGGCTGGCGATACAGATGAGTACTGCCGTGCTCCTGAACGGTGAACAGGACCGCGCTTCCGTCCGGCGACCAGCCGGGTTCTCCTTGGCGGTTATCGATCTTTACGAGCTCGCGCCGGTTGCGTCCGTCCGCGCCGATGAGCCAGACGTGCGTGTCTTCCATGGTGGTTTCAAGATCCGTCAGGCCACGTTTGGTGGCTTCGTAGACAAGGGTTTTGCCGTCGGGCGACCAGCGGGGACGGTATTCGGCACTCTCGGTCGCCGTCAGGCGGTGGATGCCGCCATCAGCCAAATGCAAGGTAAACAGATCGTAGTTGAAGAACTGATCCTGGTTGGGCTCGCGGTTCGAAACGAAGGCGAGATCCTGGCCGTTGGGGGACCAATCGATCGAATGCTCGTAATAGTCACCGGTAGTGAGCTGACGGGTTTTGCCGGTGGCGAGATCCAGTAGAAAGATGTGGAGGCGGCGGTTGTCATTGAAGCGGGTCATGCCTTCGGCGGCATCGGGCTTGTAGAGGTAGCGTGTGATGACGACCGGGTCTCCGGTAGCGGCGGCGGTTTCGGGGCCGGGCGCGGCGGAAATGAAGGCGATCCGCTTTCCGTCAGGAGACCACGCCACCGTTTTGCCCGTGGTGGGAAGGGGGCTGTTGGTGCCCTTCACTTCAGTGAGGAAGCGCGGAGCGGAACCGTCGGAATGGACCAGGATGAGGCCGGATTGCCGATTGAGAGATCCACTGTAGGCGATCCATTGGCCATCGGGCGACCACTCGGGCGCGCCGCCAGCGCCGACCATGGTAGTGCGTCCGTCGGAAATGCGGCGGATGTAAAGATCGGGCGAAGGACGCCCGGGGCCGTCATTGCGCAGAACGGTATAGGCGACCTGGGTGGCATCCGGGGACAGCGCCACCTGGCCGACTGAGCGCATCTGAAGCAGGTCGCGGCTGGTGAAGACGGTTTGGGCTAGGAGCGGGAGGGCGAGAAGGAACGGGAGCGCGCGCATCATCAACAGAGTTAATCAAACCAGAGTTAATCCAACCAGAGTTTCAATTTGCCCGCCCAGTTGTTCCCATTCCGACAAGAGCGTTTGAAGCTGTGTGCGGCCGTCTTCCACGATTCGGTTCACACGCAAGGTTTCTTCCACGCTCTTAAAGTGGGCCAACTCGCGCTCGTGGTTGGCAATGTCTTCTTCGAGCTTGGCTACCTTATCTTCGAGAGCCTGATGACGCTCCTTCAGCTTCTTGATCTTATTGTTGTTCTGTGGCGGTGGCGCGGCGGTGACCGGCTTGGGAACGGGAGGGGGCGCCAGAGTGACTTTTCCGGCCAAAGTGGCTGCGTCCGCGTTCTTGCGCCAGATATAGTCTTCGTAATTGCCGGGAAAGACTTCCACTTTGCCGCCGCCCACCTCAAAGACGCGCGTGGCGACTTGTTCGAGGAAGTAGCGATCGTGCGAAACGAACACCACCGTGCCGGTAAAAGTGCGGAGAGCTTCCAGCAAAACGTCTTTCGAGCGCATGTCCAGGTGGTTGGTGGGTTCATCCAGCAGGAGGAAATTGCCGGGCTGCATTAGCATTCGCGCTAATGCGTAGCGGTTGCGCTCTCCGCCTGAAAGGACGCCGATGCGCTTGAACACGTCATCATCGGAAAATAAAAACGAACCCAAAACGGAGCGAAGTTCCGTTTGCGTGGCGCGGGGGGCAACCTGGCCAATGTCATTCAGGATCTCGGCCGCGGGGTCGAGTTCTTTGTACTGATCCTGCGCAAAATAATCTGTGATTACATTGTGACCGAGGGTAAACTCACCGGACGAAACGGGCTCTGCGCCGGCGAGGAGCTTGATCAGCGTAGATTTGCCCGCGCCGTTCACACCTACCAGTGCGATCCGGTCGCCACGTTCTATGTTGAAGCTGACATCGCCCAAAACATGTTTCGTTCCGTAGTCTTTTGAAACATTGCGGAACTCCGCGACGATGCGGCCGCTCTGTTTGGGCTGGGGAAAGCGGAAGTGAATGGTCTTTTCGTCGTTCGGGATTTCGATTCTGTCGATCTTTTCCAACTCCTTGATACGGCTCTGGACCTGTTTGGCTTTTGTGGCGGTATAGCGAAACTTATTGATGAACGCTTCCAGTTGCTCCACTTTGTCGCGCTGGTTCTTGAAAGCCGCTTCCAACTGGGTGCGGCGCTCCACCTTCAGCACTTCGTATTTTGAATAGTTCCCGGAAAAGAAGTGAGCCCGTTTGTTCCAGATTTCGACCACTTTCTTGACGGTGACGTCGAGGAAATAGCGGTCGTGCGAGATCAGGATGAAGGAGTGCGGATAATCGTTCAGATAGGCTTCGAGCCAGTCCCGCGCTTCGATGTCCAGGTGATTGGTCGGCTCGTCCAGCAGCAGTAGGTTCGGCTGCATAAGGAGGAGCTTGGCAAGCGCGATGCGCATCTGCCAGCCACCGGAGAATTCTTCAGTGCGGCGCCCCCAATCCTCACGGCTGAAGCCCAAACCGGTGAGGACTTCTCCCACCTTGGATTCGATGTTGTAGCCGTCGCGGGCGGTAAATTCGTTCTGAATGTGGTGGAAGCGGTCGGCTACATCCGCATACTCAGGGCTTTCGTGATCCAGGATGGAAAGCTTGTGGCTGAGTTCCTCCTGTTCCATTTCCATCGCCTTAAGCTCTTCAAATACTCCCAGGCATTCGGCGAACACGGTGCGGCCGGAAAGGGAAAGGCCATCCTGCGGAAGATAGCCGGTTTTGACGCCCTTTTGATAGCTAACGGAACCGTAATCCAGGGTTTCCATGCCGCCCAGGACTTTGAGCAGAGTCGATTTACCGGTGCCATTGCCACCGACGATGCCGGCCTTTTCTTTCGGGCCGATCAGCCAATCGAGACCTTCGTACAGAATTTTTGGGCCGAAGCGCTTTCCGGCGCCGGAGAGTTGAATCATGTGGAATTAACTTGTGGTCACACCGGCGGAAGCCAGTGTGTACGTTTCATTATATTACAGCCAGTACTGCCACTGGCCGCGCGCGATCACGAACCAGGCCAGGCAGCCATTGGTGACGGCGTGCATCAGAATGCAGGACCATAGACTGCGGGTCCGGACCATCCACCAGTTGTAAATGGCCCCGGTGACGAGGCCGACGTCCCAATAGGAGCCGTGTTCGGAGGCGAAAAGGGCGGCCACGATCCAAAATGCCTGCGTGTTGTAAGTTCCCAGAGGCACGCGGGCGAAATCGCGGTCGATGAGCCAGCGCATCAGCCAGCCGCGCCAGAACAGTTCCTCGATAACAGGCACGACGGCAACGCTGATCAGGATGCGGAACAGGAGAAAGACAGGATCGTGCTGGGACTTCGGGGGGGTAGAAGCGGCGGGGTGGCCCAGGATGCTGTTGGAGAAGAGCCAAAAGCGGTGATAGCCGGGAAACAGAATTTCCGGCCCGACCCATATGGCGAAAACGGCAATTCCGAGCAGAATGCTGAGTAGAGGCTTGCGGATACGGTCGCTGAGAAGGACGGAGCGGGAAACCGCGAGGATGGCGGCACAAGAAATTGCGAAACGAACCCAAATCGGTATCGGGAACAGGGTCGCGAGAGCGAGAAGTGCGATGAAGACGGCGAAGGGGAGCGTGTAGGCAAGTGCCCAATTCATCTGGCCGAGGCTGCCTTACGGTAGGGTTCCGTTTTGGGATTGCTTGTGTTCCAGTGAGGAACTTCGGGCGAATTTGCCAGCGTGAGAACCCCGAGCGCGACCATGCGGTCAACCTTAGCCATATTTCCGTAATCGATTTTTTGCCATTCATCCCCCACGTGGTGGTAATCGGGGAACTCAAACGCGACGGCGAGCGTGTGGGCCGGAACGCCGGCATCGGCCAGAGATTGATTGTCGCTGCGGGCAAAGAAATCGTCACTGCTTTTCTCGTTCTTATAGACGCGAATGCCGGTTTGCCTGCCTGCGGCCTCAAAGATGGCCGGCAGATCTGAAAAGTCGAATCCAGTGAATGTAGCGCTGGCCACTTGGGGGCCATCGGTATCATCTGTCCTGCCGAGTTGCTCCAAATTGATCTGAGCAATGGTCTGTTTCAGAGGAAACAGGGGGTGAAGGGCGTAGTAACGGGATCCATAGAGCCCCTTTTCTTCGCCGAAGAACGTCATGAATAAGATGCTGCGGCGTGGGTGAGTGGGCATTTGGGCCAGGGCGTTCGCGATTTCAATCGCCGAAACAGTGCCGCTGCCATCGTCGTTGGCTCCGTTGTAGATCCGGTCGCCCTCCCCCGCGTCGCGCATGCCGATGTGGTCGTAATGCGCGGTGACTAACACGTATGTATCACGAAGATCCGGGTCTGAGCCTCTGAGAAGCCCGGCCACGTTGCGGAGTTGAACCGGTTTCTGTACGGGCGCTTTTGCGTGGATCGTGACTTTCAGGGCTGCGGGCGAATTGTCCTTGAGGAACTGGACCGCGTTGCTGTTCCGTAGGATAACGGTAGGTGGCGTTGGCAGTTTGGCCGTGCTCGCTTCGACGAGACGCGTCCCGGGTGGCCGGGGGCCGTTGCCGGGGGAGAGCAGCAGGATGGCTGCGGGATTGGCCTTCTGAGTGGAATGGAGCCGCTCTCGATATTGCGCGTACTTGTCATGCGCACCGGCGGCGCGCATATCGGGAAGCTCAAGAAGGGCGACTTTTCCCGTAAGGATGGGGACGGTCCCGTTTTCGATCTTTACAAGGCTGGCTGCCTCGACATCGACCGCCGAAAAAGTCTGAATCTGAATGTCCTTATTGATGTGAATGGTGGAATTACCGTTGTCCAGAGTGAGGTCGAAGCCTGAAGGATCGGCCGTGATCTGAACGTAGTCCGCCGTCTGGAAGTAATTGTTAGCGGTGACGGGTTCCAAGCCCGCGCGCCGGAATTGGGAGGCGATGAATTCACCGGCGATGTCGAGCCCGCGAGAGGGAGTGTCGCGGCCCTCGAGCGCATCGGAGGCAAGAAAGGAAAGGTTGCCCCGAAGATCGGCGGGGGAGATGCGGTCCAAAGCGGCTTGTTCGGCGGCGTCCGGGGCCAGGGGCGCGACTGTCGCGCAAAGCAGAAACAGGAGCGCCGCGGAATTCATTTGAGGTTGGACGTGATCTCTGTCGCGCGGTCGAGCAGCATTGTGGTTTCATTGCTGCAGCCGAGGAAAAGCATCCCGCGCTCTTTCCAGAATTTAGCCAGCGCGACGGAGCGGGTTTGCGTTCCGGGAGCGATTCCGCGGCGCAGGCAAGTATCGCGGACGGCTTCCATGGCTGTGACCACTTTAGGGTGTTCGAACTGGCCGGGAACGCCGAGGGAGATGGAAAGATCGGCCGGCCCGATCATAACAGCGTCGATTCCGGGAACGCTGAGAAGCTCTTCGCGGCGGTCGACCGCAAGCTGGGTTTCAATCTGCATCACCACCATGGTGTTGCGGTTGGTTTGTTCGAGGATTTCGACGAAAGACAGCGGCTCAAAGTTGGCTTGAAGCGTGGTGAGGCCATAGCCGCGGATGCCGACGGGCGGAAACTTGGTCCAACTGATAGCCATCGCAAGAACCTCAGGCGATTCCACCCGGGGAAAGACGATGCCCTGGGCGCCGCAATCGAGGGCGCGCGAGATGAGCGGATACTGAAGATCCGGAACGCGGACGAGCGGGCAAAGTCCGGCCAGGTTGGCGACGCGGCAGATGTCCTGTACCGTTTCCAGATCGAAGCCGCCGTGCTCCGTATCGATAAAAGTCCAGTGAAAACCAGCCGCGGCGTAAATGCGGGCCACTTCCGGAGAGCGAAGCTGCCAATAGCCGCTGCCGAGTTGTAGGCGGCCGGCCTTGAGCGCTTCCTTTACCTTGTTGGGCTGCATGAAATCAGATTGTCACCAACTGGTGGTCAGGGCAACTGAGCTGAAGGTGTTCGTAGATATCGCCGACCAGCGCGAGGCCGTGCTGCGCAACTAGGGGAAGGATGGAGTAGAAGCGTTCCTGGAGGTGACGCTGAGGAAAGATAAGATTGCTGAGCGATAGGGCGTCCGCCGCGGCGCGTTCGTTCCGCAGAAAGATTTGGCGGGCGAGCTTGGCTTCGGTCTTGGAGAGCTGGTATTTGATCTTTCGGGTGGAGCGGTCCAGGGCTTTGGCGAGGGTGGGATCAAAACGCAAAAAATCTGTATTCAGGCGGGAGAGCGCGACGGTGGTGGTTACCCGCGCGTTGGACATGCGGGCAGTGAGCGCCGGTGGAACCAGCGTTTCCGCCATTCGCCGGCGCAAAGAATCTTCGCCTGCAAAGAACGCGGGCAGGTCTAGATGGTACCGGGACATCAGTTTATGGCTGTGATGGTCTATCACCGTGAAGCCACTCCGGTGTAATGCATGAGGCTGACGCCCAAGAAGCCGGTCGTAGAGAACGCTGGACTGGGCGAGATAGCTGAGTTCGGCTGGTCCCCCTACATAGGTATGGGTGGGGATCATGAAATCCTGAATTACGGGACGAAGGAGGGCGTTGGGGGAGAGTTCAGCAGCGCGAGCTTTTAGTTCTTCGGGGGAGAAGTGGCGGCCGTGGTGAACGTAATCTCCGTTCTGGCGCCTAAGGGCGGGGCGTTTCCCATTTTCGAGCAGGAAGAAGAGAGCCGTCTGCTCTTCGATGTGGACTTGCGCATGATACCCGGCCTGAGCCAGTTCGCGGTTTCGGGTGAGGAGCGCCCGGGTCAACTCCGGGGCGGCATCGACAGCTTCGGAGAGAATGGGCGCGGCGAGTTGGCGGACGGCCGGGGCGAGCGGGTCAATCTGCAGAACTTCGTGGCTTCCCAGGAGGCAGCGGAGGAGCGTGCCAAAGCTTCGGCCGAAGGTACTGCCGCTGCCATACGCCGATTCGGTCAAAGCGATGACTTCTTCGGCAAACGGCAGGCCGGCGAGGGCGGTGCGGAGGGCGGCGAAATCGAGCGAATCTACCGGGATCAGACCAACGGGCTGGTCCGGCGGGGGAACGGTGGAAGCATTAAGTTTGGTGGGTGTGAAGTTTGAATCGAAGACCCAGGCGTGATTGATTTCGGCAAAATCGTGGTCTTCGGTGGCGAGCCAAAACAGAGGGACGGCTGGAGTGCCCGATTCGGTGAGTTGGCGCGCCAGCTTGACCGCGGTCAGGGCCTTATAGACGGTGTAAGCCGGGCCGGAGTATAGACCAACTTGCTGGCCCGTGACGACAGCAACGGTTCCGGGTTCGGCCAGGCGATTCAAAAGAGGGCTAGGGCCGTTTTGAGCGAGAAGGGCGGAAACCAGGGCGGAGCGGCGGGAATCCGGAAAATCGAAGTGGGGACGAGGCGGTAAAAAGAACGGCGAGGTGCGATCCGGATGATAAACCAGATCCGCAAACAGACGGGTGGCTCCGGGCAATTCGGTCTGGCGGATACAGGTACAGTCCATGGAGTCGCTTCAGCGTAGCAGATGCTTTTGCGACCCCATCCGGTTCCGTTAAATCAGCTTGGAGATGTCGTTATATAAGACTAAAACCACAATCATCATCAGGAAAACGAACCCTACTTTCAGGATATTTTCTTTCACCGTCATGCTGACGTCGCGGCCCATGATCATTTCAACGAGAAGCAGGACAATGACTCCGCCATCGAGAATCGGGATGGGAAGCAGATTGAAGATGGCGAGATTGAGGCTGACTACGGTCATTAGGGCGAGGAATGCGACAGCGCCCTGGCTGGCGGCTTCGCCGGAGCGGCGGGCGATTCCGATGGGGCCTTCGAGAGACTTGGGCGGAAGCCGGCGCTCAATCATTCCTTTCAGGAAGCCGAGGATAAGGGAGGCGTTTTTGGCATTTTGCGAAACGGACTCCTTGAGGGCGGCGGGAAGCGAGAGTTGCGTGCTATAGATGTTGCGTTTCAAGTCCGGCGCAACGCCGATCATCCAACGAGGCTTGCCGTCGTTTTTGGAAAAGGTTGGCGTTACGGGGAAAGTTAATTCCTTTCCTTTGCGTTGAACCGTGATGGTGACCGGCTTCCCGCCGGACTGCCGGATGGTTTCAAGCAGGGTGAAGCGGGAACGGATGGGCTGGCTATTGATGGTGAGCAGCAAGTCTCCATTTTCGAGACCGGCCTTCTGTGCAGGCATGCCGGGGGAAACGCTGTAGGCTTCGATGGGTCCGTCCTCATCCCAACCCGCGTCGCCGATTCCTTCTTTGTCGTCCAGCACCGGGGTGATGCGGGTTGAGATGTTCCGGCCGCCACGGGTGATAGTCAGGTCCAGAGTCTTATAAGCGCTCTCCAGAGTCTTGAGGGTGATATCTTCCCAGCTCGGGTTGTTTTTTCCGTCCAGCCTGGCAATGACGTCACCCGTTTGGAGGCCTGCCTTCGCCGCTGCGGAATTCGCTTCGATGTGCCCGATGACGGAAGGGCCGTCCTGCACGACCTTCTGGTAATGGACCATGAAGAGGCCGGCCAGAATGCCAACCGAGAGCAGGATATTCATGGCCGGACCCGCTACGGCGATGATGAGGCGTTGCCAGCGGGGTTTGTTGAGGAAGGCGCGCGGGTCGTCTGAACCTTCTTCGCCGGGCTGATCGCCCGCCATTTTCACGTAGCCGCCGAAGAGGACGGCAGAAAGGCGATAATCCGTTTCGCCACGTTTAAAGCCGAACAGGCGGGGACCGAAACCGAAGCTGAATACATCGACGCGGACGTCGAAGAAGCGCGCGGCCCAAAAATGGCCCAGTTCGTGGACCAGGATCATGACCCCGATCAGAACCAGCAACCAGACAATGTTATGGAGAGCGGACATAATAGATTACACCTTTACAGAAACAGGCTGTTTTGCGATGAGCGCCCTGGCAGCTTGGCGGGATTCCCGATCAATCTCCAGAACATCCGCAACGGATTGCGGCCACCGTACCGGCACGCGGGCGAGAGCCTCTTCAGCAATAGACGCAATTGCGGGAAATGGGATTCGCTCTTCGAGAAATGCCTCAACGGCGATTTCATCGGCTGCATTGAGGGTGCAACCCGCCGAACCGCCCGTTTCGAGGGTCCGGTAGGCAAGACGGAGGGCGGGGAAGCGATCGAGATCGGGCGGGGCAAAATCCCAGGTCCGGGGCTGAGTCCAGTCCATTTTAGGCACCGGCGTGGAAGCGCGTTCCGGCCAGGTGAGCGCGTACTGGATGGGCATGCGCATATCGGTTGCGGAGATTTGGGCAACTATGCTGCCGTCATTGTATTCGACCATGGCGTGCACGGAGGATTGCGGATGGACTACTACATCCACTTCGGAGGAGGCAAAGCCGAACAGCCAACAAGCTTCGATGACTTCGAACCCTTTGTTCATGAGGGTGGCGGAATCGATGGTGATTCGGTTCCCCATTCGCCATGTAGGATGCCGCAGAGCTTGTCGGGGAGTTACAGATGCGAACCGCTCCGCCGGCAAATTGCGAAACGGACCCCCTGAAGCCGTGAGCATAAGGCGGGCAACTTCCGACCGGCGGCCGGCGCGCAGACATTGATGGGCGCCATTGTGCTCGCTATCGACGGGAATGAGTTCCGAGCCGCTTTCGCGCACGGCTTGCATGAAGAGAGCTCCGGCGGAGACCAGGGTTTCTTTGTTGGCCAGACCAATCCGCTTTCCGGCGCGTGCAGCCCGGTAGGTGGCGTCGAGGCCGGCGATCCCGACGATGGAGGACATCACCGTATGGACAGCGGGATCTGTGGCGATAGAGTTCAGATCCTGCGAAAGGTCGGGAATTGGAATGCCGCGGCCGGCAAGGAGTTGAGCCAATCGGTCCGGATCCGGCACTGTGACTCGTTTGGGAGTGAATTCCAGAATTTGGGAGGCGAGGACATCGAGGTTGCGGCCAGCCGCCAGGGCGTAGATTTGAAAGCGATGCCGGTTTTGACGTACCACATCCAGAGTGCTAGCGCCAATACTCCCGGTAGAGCCTAAAACGGTGATATTGTGCAACGGAACGATTTTAGCAGGTGAGAAAACCCTTGCGGGCGCCGGGGAGATTTGCTTCAGGGGTCTTAATTTGAGGTTAGTCTCGCTTTGGTGGGAGTTACCTCCCCGGCTTGATTCCAATAATAGAATACTGAATTCGGGATTGCAACTATTTTTGGAAGAAAATTTTAGAATCGTGGTGCGGGTTAGCACCTGACGATAGTTATTGAAAAGTGATATTGGCCTCGCCGGAATATTTGTGATAGTTCCGGAATTCGATTGCGTTGCGGCTGCAAAACGTGGTGCCGCGTTCGCAACTGAGAGTTTCGGCGTGAACGGGAAGGAGGAATTCATCAGCAGCCGCAAGGCGAACCAGGGCGTAGTCGTTCGTGGATTCGACTTTGTCGAGGGGAAACGCTTCCGGAATTTCCTCGGCCTGCATTTCGATGCGGAGAACGCGAGCGGTCTTGGCATCGATCCAAACGCGGCCGGAATAAGCGGGAATAATCGCTTGGCTGCCAAGCTGGACGCGCCAGTCGGAATTCTCCCGTTTTACGGAATAATCGTAGACGGATGCAGTCATGCCGCTCATCTGGGACTGCTTGACGAAGCGGAAAGCAGTCTGGCGGCGGGGGTGAAAGAGGCTCCGGAGGGTGGTGCCGAATTCACCGGTGGACCAGGAGCCGGGCAATTCTTCCATCTTCTTAGATACGGTTTTGCCGTTGATTGCGATGTTGCGGTAATCCTCTTTCCCGTTCTCGTAGATGACGTTGGCACTGACGACATCTTTGGCTTGCCAGTCGCGGCTGCCGGGATTGCGGAGATAGCGGGTGGTGAACTGCTGGCAGACGTAGTTCGGCAACGCGGCGGTGAAGTTGAGGGCCCACTCGCGGGCGCGCTCGATAAGGTCCTGTTTGACGGGAGCGGGTTTGGGAGAGTCATCCGGCGCGGCACCTTCGGAAGCGCGTGGGGCGGGGATGGAGGGCGCGGAAGCAGCGGCGGTTTCTTCCGCCGGTTCGGTATAAGGGCGCGGTTTCGGCTTTCCGTAGCGAAGATGAGGGGGCCCTCCATCGTCGGGATCTTTCTTAGCGGGTTTGTAGATCACTGGATCGGGCGTGGGAGGAGCAGCAGTTGCAGATGGAGGGTCGGACGCGGTTACAACCGGGGCCGATGCCGGGAGGGTGGCGCCGGACTTCGCGCTGCTATCCACTTCCACTGTTGCGGCTGTGAGGAATGCTTCCGCATCCTGCCGGGCGCTAATGCGGACACGATCGCCCGGATTGATCTTTTGGGCGGGCAGCTTGGTGGATGAAACCAGCTTGCAGGTGAGAATTCGCGTGTCCGTTTCTTCGAGAACCAGGGATTTGTCGTCGATCTGGCTTACCGTTCCCGTGAGCGCTACCAGCTTTTCGTTCGATGAGGTATCGGA
>JALYXI010000277.1 GCA_030947245.1 Acidobacteriota bacterium | reverse complement strand
AAATAGAACCGCTCACCGTTTGCGCCGCCCCGCGGGAAACGAAAACTAGCACTGTTATGAGTAATATCCGGAACGCCTGTCGCATCGTGGATAAGCATATTGCATGCTGTTAATACTTTGCAACGCTCCGGCGAATTTTACTTTAAACCGCGCGATCTATTGTTTCTCGAAGATGAACAAATCATTCACCTGACGGCCCTGACCGTCTTTTCCGCTCTGTGTATAGTGCAAGGTTTTACCGTCTTTCGATAGAACGCCATGGCCGTGCACATTCCCTCCCGCGATCTTCCAAGTGTGATCGAGGGTATTGCCGGAGATCTTTTCCTCTACGGTCGAGTTCTCCAGGCCTTCAATAGGAACCGCGGCGCCCTGCGATGGCATGAAGGACCACTTGAAGGGTTTACCCTCGCCATCGATGCCCTCTATGGTCGTCTTGCCGTCTACATTGGTTACCATCTCACTCTTTGGCGCCGGATCGGGGCTGAACTTCGACTTTGAGACATTCAGTTCCCACTTCCCGGTAAAACGGTTATTGGTCTGCGCCGGCAACACAATTGCGAACAGCACGAACAGCAGCGGAATCTTGTGGACAAAGCTTCTCATCTGAAATTCTCCTCACCGGAAGATGTATCACCGCAATGCGGTGACTGGAATCGAGTATATATCAACGCCTCGGCTAGAATAGGACCTTACATGACGGTTGCAGTTCTCGGATTAGGATACGTAGGGTGTGTCACGGCGGCCTGTTTAGCCCGCCTGGGCCACAAAGTCATCGGCGTGGATCGCGATGAGTACAAGGTCAATAATGTTCTCGCCGGCAAAGCGCCATTCTATGAACCGGGCCTGGAAGAAATCGTCCGGGAAACCGCGGCCGCCGGCATCCTTTCCGCCACAACCAGCCTCGCCGAAGGCTTGCAGGATGCGGATGTCGCGCTCATCTGCGTCGGCACCCCTTCCGAATCGAACGGCAACCTGGGCTTGGGCCAACTCAAACGCGTGTCCGAAGACATCGGCGCCCTCCTCCCCACTCTCAAGAAGCGTCTGATCGTTGTCGTTCGCAGCACTGTTTTCCCCGGCACCTGCGAGGAGGTCGTGATCCCCGCCCTTGGGCCTACGGGGCACTGCATCGTGGTTTCCAATCCGGAATTTCTGCGCGAAGGAACAGCCGTCCGCGATTTCATGGAGCCTTCGCTCCTGGTGGTCGGCGGCAACGATCCCGAAGCCGTCCGCATCGTTGCCGAACTCTACCAAACCCTCGACGTGAAGGCCTGCCGCGTCACGCTCCGCACCGCGGAAATGATCAAGTACACGTGCAACTGCTTCCACGCTCTGAAGATCGGCTTCGCCAACGAAATCGGAGCTCTCTGCGGCCAACTCGACATCCCTGCCAATGAGGTTATGCAGACCTTTTGCCAGGATGACAAGCTCAACATTTCCGCCGCCTACCTGCGTCCCGGATTCGCATTCGGCGGAAGCTGTCTGCCAAAAGATCTTCGCGCGCTCACCTATCGCGCCGCCCGCCTGGACTTGCACCTGCCGCTGCTGCAAAATGTTCTCCCGGCCAATGAAAGCCACCTGCGCCGCGCGATCGATCGCGTCCTGGCTCTTCCCGGGAAGCGCCTCGGCATTTATGGCCTCGCCTTCAAGGAAAACACAGACGATCTCCGCGAAAGCCCCATCGTCACCATGCTCGAACACCTGATCGGGAAAGGCCGCGAACTCCGCGTCTACGACCCGCATATTCAAATCGATGCGATTTACGGCGCGAACCGCAATTTCGTACTCAACGCCATACCCCACATCGGTAAGCTCCTCACGCCCTCGCTCGAAGAACTCCTGTCCAACTCGGACCACCTGGTTCTGGCCCAGAAACCGGCCCCCGCAGCCATGGTTCAGATCGAATCCGCGGCGCTGCCCGTTCTATCCATCGCCTAGGTCATCGCGTAGCGGCTTCCGGGCTACCGCAATAATCGATACCGAGGGCCAGGGCAGTTCGCCGTCGATCTTCCGCCACAGCCAAACCAGAGAGTTGAAAACCCGCAGCGGGAAACGGGCCAGCGTCTCTCGCTTCAGCACCGTCCCCGTAAACCACCACCCGGGCCGCGATACGCGGTTGAACTCCACGATGCGCTCCACGGTGAAACCCGCCCGCGCCATCCGCTCACGCAGTTGCGGCTGCGAGTACCGCATAGTGTGCCCCAGCGCGACATCCAGCGTTCCAAAAATCTCCTGGCCCTGCGGCACCAGCACCACCGCTCGGCCGCCTGGCACAAGCGCGTTGTACACATTCCGCATGGCCCCATCGGCGTCCGCCACATGCTCCAGCACATTCAGGCAGACCACCGTGTCCACCTTGCCCGTGAAGAACGCCACATCGCCCGCGCTCTCCACGTCGCATTCCCGCACTTCTAAATTGGGCCGGTGCCCAAAACGGTTCCGCAGCATCTCCAGATGCTCCATCCCGATATCGGTCGCGGCATAATACTTGCGCCGGTGCGCCAACGGCCGCGTCAGGTTCCCCGTGCCGGCCCCAATCTCCAGAACCCGCTCTCCCAGGTACGGCATGATCGTATCCGCCATCCACTGGTTGAACTTCGGCGCATACGACAACGCGTCCAGAATCTCCAGGCCCGTATCGTTATATAGATCGTTCGTGAAACGGAATTTCAACATCACCCAGAACGCATTGATCGCATCCTTCAGCCCGATCTTCTTCCCCTCTTCGTAGGTTCTGCCGTGGTAGCTTATGGGTGTCTCGTAGAT
>JALYXI010000269.1 GCA_030947245.1 Acidobacteriota bacterium | reverse complement strand
GGCATGACCACATGTCAAAAACCTTCCCCACTTTGAGCGACACCGGTTCGCACATCATCCGGCATTAATGCCGGATTTTATTGCGCTGCGGCCGCGGGCCCGAAGAATGCTTCGTCGAAAGTCACTTTCGACGAGTTGCGAAGATCATCCGCCTGCTTCTTTGCGATCTCCGGACCTAGTTTCTCCGTGATCTCCGGCTTTGCCTCTTCAAAGGTCTTCGATTCCTTCTTATCAAGCTTAATCAGGTGATATCCAAACTGGGTCTTTACCGGCTCGCTCAGTTTCCCGACCGGCAGTGCAAAAGCAGCCTGTTCAAACGCCGGAACCATCTGGCCGTGCTTGAAAGTCCCCAGGTCACCGCCGTTTGCACCCGATCCCGTATCGTCGGATTCCGCCTTGGCGAGAGTCGCGAAATCCGCGCCCGCTTCCAGCTTCTTGCGAACTTCCTGCGCCTTCGCCAGCGCTTCGTCTTCGGTGAGTTCTTTAGAGCCGGGGCGCAGCGGCACAGCTGAACCCTTATACCGGATCAGGATATGGCGGCCCGTTGCCGTTTCATATTCGGACTTGTGATCGTCGTAATACTTGCGGGCCGTCGCGTCGTCGATCTTGGCATTTTTCGCGAACTCCTGGTACAGCGCATTGGCCAGAATGTTTTCGCGCTGAAACGCAAGCTGTTCCTTCACCGCGGGCGTCTTGTCGATGTTGCGCTTCTCGGCTTCCTTGGACATAATCCGGAGCTGCGCCAGCCGCTCCGCAATCTGCCGCTTTTGCGGCCCGCGCGCGGCGGTTTGGTATTGCGCCGGCAAGGTATCGACCAGCGCATTGTACTGGCCCAGAGTCATTTTCTCATCGCCGATCGTCAGAATCACCTGATTCGGATCTGAGGGAACCGGCTTAGCCGTAGCGGCGGCCGGGGGTGCGAGTAGCGACGACGCGGAGGAGGGCGCTTTGGGAGCGGGAACTGGCGGGGTCTGGGCGAATGCCGCCGCTGCCGCTCCGGTTATAACGAATGTATGGAAAGACTTCACTTTCCCATCCTACCGTGTACAATACGGGTGGGAAAGTGCTGGATATTTACGCTGGCGAGGAGTCGATCCTGGTTACTGACGACGAACCCCTCGTTCTCTCGCTGACCACAAAGATTTTGCGAAAGCACGGTTACAAAGTGTATGTGGCCAGAAATGGTGAAGAGGCGCTGCTACTTCACGTCTCCGAACAGGTGGACTTGGTTCTGACCGATGTCATCATGCCGCACATGACCGGGCCTGAACTGGTTCATGAGCTGAAGCGGAAAAAGCCGGATCTTCGTTGCCTCTACATGTCAGGATACGATCCGGGCTACATCCGCAACAGCGCAGGGGAGCATGTGGGCTGCGATTACCTGCTAAAGCCTTTCACCGCGGAGGCGCTCCTGAAGAAGATCCGGCATACCCTCGACGCTGGAAAAGAGCCCTAGCGCCCTACGAGGGGCGCGACAGAAATCATCACCAGCCCCAAAGCAAATAGCGCCAGCATCACGGCCAGCATCGAGTTTACCTTCGGCTGAGCTCCGGCGAACTCTTTCCACACCAGTAAACCCCATAACGCGCTAATCAGCGTTGCGCCCTGGCCCAACCCGTAGCTCACCGCCGGTCCCACGCTGGCTTTGCCCTCCGCGCTGGCGGCCACGAACGCGAAAATCGCACCCGCGTACCAAACAGCGCCCCCTAGAATCCCCAACAGATGCTGGCGGAGGGTACCCCGGAAGTATTCGAGCACTTCCACCGGCGGGCCGGAAACAGGTAGGTTCATGAAAAAAAGATTGAACAGAAACGTCGAAAGAAAAACTCCCAACGCGAATACGAACCCGATTGCGTATGGACCCAAGCCCGTATCGCCGGCTTTTCCCAACTCCACAAGGGGGAAAAAGGAGCCCATTAAGAAGCCGCTGATTATGGCGATCACAACACCTTTCGTGCTCACCTGCCGCTTCGTCGATTTCACCTTGCCGGTTCGAACCAGATCATCCACTTGTGTCAGCTTGTATGCTTTGTAAGCAATCGCGTTCACTACCACGGCCGACAGCACAATCGCGGCGCCGGCGAACAGCAACACCGGGCTTCCCTGGGGTTTGATTACGTAACTCAAGCCAACGCCGATCACGAGCGCCAGTCCGATGCTAACGGGAAAGGCTACCGCCATACCTGCCAGTGAAATGGCCGCAACCAGCAGGATGTTCGCCAGGTTGAAGATCACCCCCGCCGCGAATCCGTACAGATCCTGCTTTTTGCTTGCATGCAGAAGATCGTCCATGAATGAGAAGCCGTCAAACCCCAGAGTTCCGAACGTAAGCGCCGCTATCACGGCCGCCATCATTAACCCGAGCGAGTAATCGAAGTAGAACAGTTCGAATCGCCATTTGCCCGTCAGCTTAATCGTATTCGCCCAGGAACCCCAGCAGAGCATACTTAAAACCAGCAGTGCCAGGGTGGCGTAATACGTGGAAGGTAGTATCATTCGTCAGTGCGAGGGTACAACGCGGTGAGTCGAACGGTCAAGGCTTGCAATCGGGCAGATCGCGGCCAGCGTAGTAGTTTAGGCCATAGTGCCGGGCGCGCGGCATGGGCCCGGCGCACACAATCCCGGGTTGATAGAACGGTCTGGCGGACGCTGCCTGGTCGACCTTCGGCAAAATAACGACTTTCAGCCAAGCCACAGCTACAACCGTCAAACCGAACACAATCGCGACCGCCCATGTGCGCCGCTTGAAACGTTCGGCCAGCAGTTCCGTACCGCCTGCCATGACGAGCGGGAGCATCAGCAAACCTGCCTGGAAGCGCACGATTTCCGGAACCGGCCAAGCGTGCCGTAACCCGGATTCCAGCGCCACCGGCAGCATGGAACCGATCACCGGCGCCCATGCAAGCGTGACAGTAGAAAGCAGCAGCCAAGGGGCGGTAACGCGCATTTGGTGCAGAGCAAGCCCCATCAACGCCGCAAGCGCCGGAAGCAGGGGAAGCAGATAGCCGGGCAGCTTGTTGGCCGAAAGGCTGAAGAAGGCGAAGCCGAACGCCGCAATGGCGAGCAGGAACTTTGCGTTCGCCGTCCGGTACAGCGGCCGCCGAAACAGCAGCCCGAGCATGATTGTCCAAGGAAAGAAGCAGCCCAACAGCACTGGCAGGTAAAACCAGAGTGGCTGCCCGTGTTGCAAGGCGCCGGATGTGAATCTGCCCAACTGATGCTGGAGGAAGAAGGTTTCAAGAAACGGCGATCCATTGCGAAGCGCACACAGCACATACCACGGCAGAGCCACCACGGCGAAGGCGCCCAGGATGGAAGGCCTGAGCAGATCCCCAAGCTGTTTTCTTCCGAACCAGAACAGTGGGAGCACCAGCACAAGCGGCACCAAGCCTTTCGCCAGCACGGCCAAGCCCAGCAAGGCGGCAGACGCCGGCAGCATGCTCCTGTCGCGCCGGGCAAGCCATGGAAGCGTGAGCAGCGTCGCCGCGGAAAAGGCGGCGGCCAGAGGCAAATCCGTCACGCCGATTTGGCTGAAGGCAATCCATCCCGCCGAGGATGCAAGAATGGCCGAAGCGTACAGTGCGGGCGACGTGCCCCACTCGCGGCGTAGAATCCAGAAGAAGAACAGAAGGAAGGCAGTGCTCAGAAGCGCAACGGGAAGCCGCGGCGCAAGGTCCAGACCCGCGCCCAGCAAGGTCGCGGTGGCGGTCATCCAGTACAATAGAGCCGGTTTTTCGAACCATGCCTTGCCCCACAGACGGGGCGTTACCCAATCGCCCGAAAGCGCCATTTCCCGCCCGATTGCGGCGTAGCGCGGCTCATCGGGCGCCACCATTCCCATCGCATCCAAGCGGAAAAAGTACAGAACAAACAGAGCCGCGGCGCACGCCAGGGTCAGCAGAGCGGTTTTGCCGCGTCGGGACATCTGCTCATTATAGGAAGGTGTTCTGGCGAAACCTCTTTCTCCGCTTCGCGTTCCTCTGCTTCGCGGCGCTGACCGGCGGCTCCTGTTCGCGCCCGCCTGGATTCCATGCCGACCGGATGGAGCTTTGGTACTGGCACCACTCGTACCTGTCCTCTCCGCACGCGGTCGAAACCAGCAAAGCCCTGCTGGACCGCGCGGCGCGAGCCGGCTATACCGGCGTAGCGCTGTGGGATTCCAGTTGGATCTTTATGTCCGAACCGGATTGGCCGGAACAAAACAGGAAGTACCTGGCGGAAGTTGTGGCCCATGCGGCGCAGTTAAAGTTGCGCATTCTGCCTGTGGTAGCCCCCTATGGTCATTCGAACGATCTACTCAAGCACCACCCGGATTGGTCCGAAGGCCAGCGTGTGGTGGGCGCCCGCTTCCAGGTCGATCCCGGCGGGCGCGCTCGGCTGCTTCCCAGCCTGTCACAATCGGCCGTGCCAGACGGACCCCTGCTTACCCTGCAGGTGAATCTGACGCCTTGGCGGCAATACAGCGTCCGCTTTGCCGTCCGGACCCGCGGCTTTCACGGCATCGCGCAAACCGAGGTGACCGATGGCCCGGCAAACCGCCTCGACGGGATTATTCACGCCCGTCCGGATCAGGATTGGACGGCTGAAGAGTACACCTTCAATAGCGCTTCGAGCGGATCCGTTCGAATCATGGCCGGCGCCTTCGGCCCTCACTCCGGGGCGTTTGAACTCGCCCGGTTCTCGATGGAGGAGACTGCCTTACGCTACATGGTACGCGGCGCGGGAGCCCCGGTGCGGTTTTATGACCCTTCGCGCCCGGCGATAGCTTTCGACGGAGGCCATCTCCCACCCGGGCAGGTCATCGCAATGGACTATTACGCGGCGATTCCCATCTACGATGAAGCGCTGGACGTCTGCCTGACAGAACCCAAAATCGCGCAATGGATGACGCGTAACGCAAGCGATGCCTCGGCCCTGACGCCCCACGGTTCAGGCCTGTTCCTAAGCTACGACGAGATGCGGCACATGAACTCCTGCGCCCTGTGCCGTGCCCGCCGGATCACCCCCGGAGCTCTCCTTGCCGCTAATATTCGCTCCATGGCCGCACAAACGCGCCGGTTCGGTCCGCTGTACGTATGGAGTGACATGTTCGACCCGCTTCATAATGCGGTGGACCACTTCTTTATGGTGGAAGGCAGCCTTCGCGGCTCCTGGAAAGGCCTGGATCCGGACATCACCGTGGTGAATTGGAACCTGCAACACCTGCGCCCGTCGTTGCTCTGGTTCAGCGGGGACGACCCGCGGCAGCGTGTTCCTCACCGGCAGATCATCGCCGGCTATTACGATCCCTCCGATCACGACGGCGCCGCGGCCGCGCGTCTCGAACTGGCCGAAGCGCGGAGTATTCCCGGCATTGCGGGCATCATGTACACCACCTGGAGGGACGATTACAGCCAGCTTGAGCAGTTTGCCAAAGGGGCGAGAGAAGAGTGGACTCGCTACCGCGGTTCCAGACCGTGATGACTGTCGAGCGGCGTCACCGGATCGAGCGCCAGCCAGAAGAACGCGCCCACGAAGTATACGGCGGCTGCGACATAGATCACCAGGTTCCAGTCATCGCCGGTGGCCTTCAATAGATACCCGGCTATTACCGGCGCGATGGCCCCGCCGGCATTGCCCATCATGTTCATGGTTCCCGAAAGCGTTCCGGCATACTGCCCGCCCACGTCCATGCAGGCGCCCCACGCTCCGGGCATAGCCAAGTCGTTCGAGAAGCTGGCGAATGACATCGCGACCAGCGCCGTAACGGGGTCCCGCAGCAAAGTCGAGATTACCAGCAAGGCGCTGGCGCAAACAAAACCTGTGCACGCCAGGATGCGGCGGGTCTTGCCCACGCTCCCCGTTAACCGTGTTAACGGCTTCGCGACAAATCCGGAAAACAGAGACCCGATTCCACCCAGAAATAACGGCAATCCAGCTAGCACGGCAGAGCCTCCGCTGGCTGGATCGAAGTGGCGTGCTTCCCTCATGTAAGTCGGCAGCCAGGTCACGTAGAAGTACCAGCTATAAGACAAGCAGAAATACTGGCCGCACAGGAGCCAGACCTGTTTGGAGTTGAGGAATTTCGCCCATGGGATGGCGCCATGCTTGTGCGCATGAACGGCGGTTGGCAGCAGCCGCAGTTCGCCCGCGTTGACCTTCGGGTTATCGCTTGGACGGTCGCGGAACCAACGGTAGAAGAAGACGGCCCAGATTACGCCCAGCACGCCGAAGATGGCAAAGGCATTTCGCCAGGAAACCTTCTGCAGAATCAGGAACACCAGCGCGGGTGTCATGGCGCCGCCCCACCGCGCGCTCAGCCATACGATCCCTTGCGCGCGCACGCGCTCCTCCTGCGGCAGCCACACGGAAAAGGCCTTGGCGATGTTCGGAAAACAACCGGCTTCCCCGACGCCAAACAAAGTTTGAATCACCAGCAGCGAGACAAAGTTCCACGCCCGGCCGGTAGCCGCGACGAAGAACGACCACCAGATCACAATGCGCATCAAAACTTTGCGCGGACCCATCGTGTCGCCCATCACCCCGCTAGGAATTTCGAAGAGCGCGTAGGCGGAGATGAACGCGAAGAAGACCCAGCCCATTTGCCGCTTGTCCAGGTTCAGATCTTTCGAGATCGCGCCTGCTGCTTGGGACAGCGCGACCCGGTCTATATAGGTGATGATCGCCAGGGTTACCGCGAACAGCACCACCCAATACCGCACGTGCGATGGCCGGTCGTTTTCGAGACTGGTGCTTTCAGAAGCTTCGCTCAACATTGCCTGTCATCAAATCATGCACGTGCCCGGAATGCAAGAAAGGGATGAAATGCAGATACTGAGACTCGATGGAGTTTTATGCCGTGGAACGCAATTTGCGGGAGCTATTTCGCCTGCTGGCGGCAGGACGCTTGGGGGGCGAAGTTCGCGAACTTCCCGGGCTGACGGTCGCCTCGGCCGGCTCCGCGTTTCAGATGTTCAACGCCGTCTTCCTGAGCTCACCCGTCGCGGATCAGGCGGATTTGGAGCGGAGGGTGGCATTAGCGTCAGTTTTGCTCCAGGCGCGCGGCTTGCCTTGGGCTTTCTGGGTTTGTGAGGAGTGGTTGCCCTTGGGGTTGCGCCGCCGCTTGTTGAGGATCTGCGAGCGCTTCGGCCTGCACCTGGGCTCCGAGATGCCCGGCATGGTGGCGGAATCTCTTTCCGGCCCGGAGCGAACCTGCCCGGAACTGCAACTCCGGACGGTCACGGATGGAAGCCGTTTGCGGGAGTTCTGCCAAGTCGGTGCTTTCTGCTTTCAGGTGCCGCCACCTTGGTTCCAGGAAATTTTCGATCACCCGGAGCGTTTCACCGGCGCTTTAGCCGCGTGGGTCGGGTACGCGGAGGGACAGCCTGTCGCGACGGCCGCGACCGTGATCTCGGAGCACGAGATCGGGGTTTATAACATTGCCACTCTCCCCGATTTCCGCGCGCGCGGCTATGGCGAAGCCATGCTGCGCCAGGCTGTTTCTCAAGCGCGGGCCCGCTCCGGCCAGAAGCGGCTGGTTCTGCAGTCTACGCGGCAAGGGTTGCGGCTCTATGAGCGGCTCGGATTCTCGACAGTCACCCGGGTTCTGGTGTTTCGTTCTCGCTGATGTTGCCTGCGTGGCATGCTAGAAGAAGACCGGATGCGCAGCCTTCTCCTTTATCTTTCGAGACAGAAAGCGTTGCGACGGTGGATGGAGACCGCGGCCGCTGCCCGGCCGCTCTCTTCCCGCTTTGTGGCCGGCATAAAGCTTGAAGATGCGATGAAGGCGGCGCGCTCAGTCAATGCGCAGAACATGTCCGCTTCGCTTGACTATCTGGGCGAGAACGTCACTTCTCTCGACCAGGCCCTCGCGTGCCAGGCGGTTTATTTGAAGGTCCTGCGGGACATCAACAGCGCGGGACTGAACGCCAATGTTTCGCTTAAGCTGACTCAGTTCGGCATTGGAATCTCGGAAGGGGCCTGTCGCGAGAATGTTCGCAAAGTGGCAGTTTTAGCTGCCCAGTTTCGCAGCTTTGTGCGCATCGACATGGAAGGGAGCGAACTGACTGAGCGAACCCTTGAGATTGTGAAAGACCTGCATGCTGAAACCGGCGCGTGCGGCGCTGTAATTCAGGCATATTTGAAGCGGAGCCTGGGCGATGTGGAGGCGCTGAACGGCCGCAGGATCCGCGTCCGGCTGTGCAAGGGCGCATATCTGGAACCGCCCGCCGTCGCTCTAGCGGACAAGCACGAGGTGGACGCAAACTTCCTGGTGCTGGCGCGCAAGCTTCTGGCGGAGGGCAACTATCCGGGTATCGCGACTCACGACGAGAAGATGATTTCGGGAACGCTCGAGTTTGTAAAAGAAAGGAAGATCCCGGCCGAGCGGTTCGAATTCCAAATGCTTTATGGCGTCCGCCGCGATCTGCAGAAGCGTTTGGTCGCGGAAGGCTGGCGCGTGCGCGTATACATCCCGTTCGGCGAGGCCTGGTATCCCTACTTCATGCGGCGTTTGGCGGAACGGCCGGCCAACCTTCTGTTCGTCGCGAAAGCCCTGGTGCGAGGCTAGTCCGATGCGGCGCTGGCTCTTTCTTGCGGGGAAGCTTGGCGCGGCCACGCTCGTTTCCGGAGGGCTGTTGCGGCTGGTGAACTTCTTTTGGGACCGCAGCACCCCGCTGTTTCATCTGGCCCCCTATCTCTTCGGGTTCGACCTGCTTTACACCACGCTTGTGGGAATCGTATTTCTGGCCGCCTACGGTTTGGCGTATCTAGCGATTCTCGATCAGCGTTATCGCTGCCGCGTATGCCTGCGCCGTTTGCGCATGCCGGTCGAAACGGGATCCTGGAGCCGCATGCTCCAGTTCGGCCGTCCGCGTATGGAATATATTTGCACCTTCGGCCATGGCAAGCTAAATGTGGAAGAGATTCAGTTTACGGGAATTGAAAGTCCGGAATGGAAACAGCACGAGGACATGTGGCGGGAACTGTGCGCGACGGCGAAGAACGAGGACCGGTAGCCAAGTGGCGCCTTGTTGCGGGCGTGCTGGTGCTGACTGCGCTGGTTTTGCTTGCAGTTCTGCTGACCCCGGTATATCTGCACAATTTGGAGTTTCAGCGGTATGTTTCCGCGGTTGCTGAAGACCCGTCCACGCGCGTGCGCAATGATGCGCTGATCCGGTCAAGTCTGGTGGATAAAGCCGATTCGCTTGGCCTACCGGTTCGTTTCGATAACATCCAGATTGCGCGAACCCCGGACGACGTCCGCATCACGGTCCGCTATGTGGTTCCGGTCAAGGTTTTGTTTTACGCCGTGGATCTTCATTTTTACCCGGGCGCGGGCAGCCGCTAGGCACAATTTTGTATACTCTGAGTCTCGAATGCACCGGAGAAAGTTTATGCTCGCCGCTTCCGGAGGAGCCGCCGCGGCCGGCTCTTCCGCCGCTGGTCCCACCAAGCCACAGTACTTCCAGATGCATTGGTTTTACATGCGGGATGGCACTCAACCGCAGCGCGCCAACGATTTTTTCGGAAAGGTTTATGCTCCGGCGCTGGCCAAATTGGGTCTTCCCGCCGCCGGTTTCTTCCAGCCGTTGATTGCGGAGCAAAGCCCATTCTGGCTGGTGCTGGTCACCCATCCGTCGCTCGATTCCATTGAAACGGTGACCGCGAGATTAAACGCCGACAGCTCCTACCGGAAGGGCGCGGCGGATTACCTTTCGGGTGAACTTCCCTATCAGCGGAGAGAGATCACCGTTCTTCGCGCCTTTCCCGGCATGCCGGCTTTGATGCCGCCCCCGGCGAAAAGCAGCGGCGGCTCGCGAATCTTTGAAATTCGCACCTATGAATCGAATACCTCGCTCACTCTGGAGCGCAAAATCAAAATGTTCGAAGGCGGGGAAATCGGAATATTCCAGCGCTTGGGAATGTCGCCCGTCTTCTTCGGTGAGACGATTATCGGCCGCAACATCCCCAGTTTGACCTATATGCTGGCGTATGACGATCTGGCAGCGCGGGAGAAGCTCTGGAAGGACTTCGGTTCCGATCCGGAGTGGCAGAAGCTGCGCGCTTTGCCCGGCAATTCGGACAGCGAAATCGTGTCCAACATCAGCAATCTGATTGTCCGTCCGGCTCCGTTTTCACAGATCAAATAATATGAAACGCCGCAGCTTTTTCGGAACCGCAGCCGTCTTTCCCGCTCTCCCGGCTTTTGAGGCAGCAGCCGCTCCGGTCTCGAAACCGGTGCTGATGAAGGTAGGCACTCAGCATTCCATGGAGGAGCCGGTGTTAAAGGTTCTCTCGGCCCTGGGTGTCAAGAACATTTGCGGCACTTTGCCCTCGCCCAAGTTAGACCAGAGCTGGTCTGTGGAGGGTTTGAAACGGCTGCGCGAGCGGATTGAAGGGCATGGCATTTCGCTCGACGCGCTTCCGCTGCCGCTGAGTTCGAATTACATTACGAAGTCTGAAAACCCGAACATCATGCTGGGTAAGAGCCCGGAACGGGATCGCGAGATCGACGGCATATGCCAGATGATCCGGAACATTTCGCAGGTGGGCATCCCCGCTGTAAAGTACAACATGACGATTCTGGGCGTTGTGCGCATCCCTTCCACGCCGGGCCGCGGCGCAAGCCGATACAGCACATTCGACTACGGCAAAGCGGACCAGAGCCAGCCGACGGAAGCCGGTCCGGTGAGCGCGGATCAGATGTGGGAGCGCATCACCTATTTCCTGGAACGCGTGGTTCCCGTCGCCACCGAGTACAAGGTCAAACTGGCGTGCCATCCGCATGATCCGGGAATGCCCGAGCCTCAGGGCTTTCGCGGCGTACACCGCGTGCTGGGGAGCGTGGCCGGCCTGAAGAAATTCATTGACATTCACCCGAGTCCGTATCACGGACTCAACTTCTGCCAGGGCACCGTTTCCGAAATGCTGAAGGACCCCGGAACGGAGATTTTCGATGTGATCCGGTACTTCGGCACGCGCGGGAAGATTTTCAACGTGCACTTCCGCAATATCAGGGGTGGTTTTCTGAATTTCCGCGAGACCTTCCCCGATGATGGCGATGTAAACCTGATCAAGGCGATCCGTGTTTACCGCGAAGTAGGTTACGACGGCATGCTGATGCCGGATCATGTACCGAAAATTGAAGGCGACACGGCGGGAGCCCAGGCGTTTGCCTTTGCGTTCGGATACATTCAGGCTCTGCTTCAAATGGTACGCATGGAAGCATGATCCGCGTCATACGGCGCCACGCCTCAACGGGCGTTTTGCCGCTTTTGATCTCAGAGATCGTGATCTATTTCGCGTGTTTCTACGCGGCTGCCGAGATTCTGTACCCGCCTTCCGGCTGGTTCTATCTCTTCTACGATGGCGGGATCACATTGGCCGCCATCGCGATCCTCACCATCATCATCGCGATGTACTTCTTTGACTTATATGCGGAAGTACAGGTTTACTCACGGGTTCTGTTGATTCAGCAACTGTGCCAATCCCTGGGCGTCGCGATCATAGCGCAGACCGTGGCCATGTACGCGCTTCGCGATTGGACGGTTCCCCATCTGATGATGCTGATTGCGTGCGCCTTCGCCCTGGTTGCCATCGTTTTGTGGCGGCTGCTCTACAGTGCGTTGTTGACGCGGATCGTGGGCAAGGACCGGTTGTTGTTTCTGGGCAGGAGTAGCACTGCGGAAGCCGTGGCGGAAGCAGTGGAGAGCGACCCCAGAATGGGCTTTCACGTAATCGGATTCCTGGATGACCACGCTGACGGGCCACCGGTTTTGGGTCCGGCAAGCTCACTTCGCGCCATGGTGGCGGAGCACAAACCGCGTTTGCTAGTGGTGGGTATGCCGGAACGCCGCGCTTCCATGCCGGTGGCGGATCTGGTGGCTCTGCGCTTTGGGGGTCTTCGGATCGAGGAAGCCTGCCAGACATTTGAGAGCGTATGTCAGCGGGTTTCGCTTCCGGATCTCTCAGCGCAGCAACTCTTGTTTTCCCGGGCTTTAGCGCCACGCCCGAATAGTGTCCGGCTCAGCCGGATTACCGGTACGGCGCTTGCCATTCTGCTGCTGATCGTGCTCTCGCCGGTCATGCTGGCCATTGCCGTTCTGCTGCGCGGTTCGCCGGGCAAACCGGCGCTGATCCGCCTGCCGCGCGTGGGGAAAGATGGCCGGCTTTTCACAATGTTACGCTTCCGGCGCGAAGCTGGGCTACCCCCTTTTTTCCAACGTTTTCACCTGGATGCACTTCCCGAATTGATTAACGTGATCCGCGGGGAAATGACGATGGTAGGGCCACAACCGGAGGATCCGGAGCGTGCACAGGAGTTGGCGCGGGACCTGCCTTTCTATGGATACCGGCAGAGTATACCACCAGGGATAACGGGCTGGGCACAGATCAATGTGAATCGCAAAAACATAGATGACAAGCGGCTCGCGCTGGAGTATGACCTCTACTACATCAAGCATCTTTCGCAGGCGCTGAACCTATACATCGTCATCCATTCTCTTAAGAACCGCATCTTGTGGCCGTGACATACTGGTTCGGCATGGCGCAGACCACCATCTCCCCGGCGCGGGAGACGGGAACCGGACAGGAAACCCGGCGTGACGAGACGCCACTGTATCGCGTGGTTCTGCTGAACGATGACGATCACACGTATGACTACGTAATCGAAATGCTTCAAAAGATTCTGGTGTTCAGTCTAGAGGAAGCGTTCCGCCATGCGCAGGAAGTGGATCTGCGCGGGCGCACGGTTCTGATTACGTGTGAACTGCGGGAAGCGGAGTTTGCCCGCGACCAGATTCATCTGTATGGGCCCGACTGGCGCCTGCCGCGCTCGAAGGGCCCGATGGCCGCGATTATCGAACCTGCGGGGTGAGCTTACTTCGCGATTGCGAGAAACACGTTGTTGCTGGTTGCGCCTTCAACCGAAAACTGCAAGCCGATGGCATCGCCATAGGGAGTGCCGTCCGGAATCGAGACGTTCACCTGATACAAGCCCACAAAGCCGGGCGTCAGGCCGGAATAGAAAACCTGACCTTGAGTAGGCGTTCCCGCGAAGCCACCCCCAAACGTAACCGCCGGGAGAGGTGTGCGTGCCAGCGGTTCGGAGGCGGGGGCTCCCGCGCCATCCGTCACAGCAGGCGTGGTGACACCCATGCCGATCGCGTAGATGGTGAGCACATCGCCGATCTTCGCGGGATGGCTATTGTATCCGGGAGTGACCGGCATGGGGAAAGAGCCATCCTGATTCACGATAATGCCGTAATTCCCGACGCCCAGACGGAGAATCCGGGGGGCGCGCGCTTGAATGGCCGTGGTGACAATATTGCCCTGCCGGCCGTTGTACATGACCGAGATCTGCGCCGGCCCCGCCTGAGTGGTCTGCGGGACTTGAAAGTTAATTTGCCCGGAGGAAGCGTAATACACCGGCGCCGCGACGTTGTTTACGAACACGCGCACGCCGGAGAGCGTGGTGGTTAGGGGCAGCGAACTGGCGCTCGCCGGAGTGTCCCCGAAGAGTTGGCTTCCGAACAGGGAGGCGATCGCCCCCGGCGCCAGAACCGGTTTGAACGTGGTGTTATCCACCACCCCGCCGAAGCTGATGTTGGGCACTGTGGCGGGGCTTACTACAAACTGCACGGGCAGCGGAGTGGCGGCTGCATTGGCAGCGTTCGACGTCAGGGTGATAGAACCGGAATAGATGCCGGGCTGCAGCGCCGCCGGATCAGCCGTAATGGTCACCTGCCCATTATTCAATGCGGACACGGATAGGAAGCTTCCACCGGCACTGGTGATTGCCGTTCCGCCGGAAACGGTGAGGGTTGAAGCGGTTCCGCCAATATTTTGGACCGGGACAGTCTGATTGACCTTACTTCCGCCCGCCACCCCGTTCAAGCGAAGCGGAGAAGCGGCGCCGAACTGTAGAATGGGCATCGATGTGACATGCAGGGTGACCGCGATGTTCCGGTTATCCGAGGGATTTGCGCCGCCCGTCAAAGACACGGTACCGGTATAATCGCCTTCCGGCTGCCCGGTCTGAGAAGTAGCCGTGACCAGATAGGGGTAGAAAAAGGTGAAACTGCCTTGGCCAAATACGGAAAGCCAGGGCCGCCCATCGCTGGTGGATGTGGTGGCTCTCAGCACGCTTTGGGCCTGGAACTGTTTTGTGGCTGTGCCCCCGTTCGGGGCGGCATAAAATTCTAATTTGTCGGGAACGCCGCCGATCTGGACGGTGACGGAGATATTCTGCGGCGAATCCACCGCGCCGGGTGAGTTTACCGTCACAAACTCTGTGTAGGATCCGGGTGCGAGTTTGGACGTGTTGAGCGCAATCTGCAGATTACCGCTACCGGGTGAAGGAACCAGCCAAGTGGCGGAAGCCGTAGCGCTCACATTCAGAGTCCCATCTCCGATGTTCGTGACCTGCACGGTTTGCACCGGCCCGTTGGTTCCGCCCGCAATGTTGATGGGACCAAGCGCTGTCGTGCTGAGCTGCAGCTGCGGCGCAGCGTATAAAGAAGAAACCCCGATCACGCTCAGAAGAAGCCAGCGTTTCAATTCCATTCCAATGCTCCCTTTCGATAAGCCCATAAATACCCAATGAACAAAACTGCTAGAAATACAGTTACTTCAGCGACTCCGAACCATCCAAGCGCCCGGTACCGCACCGCCCAGGGGAACAGAAAAACGGTTTCCACATCGAAGATGACGAATAGAATCGCCACGAGATAGAACCGGACCTGATAGCGCCCGCGGGAATCAGACGCAGGTGGAATTCCACACTCGTACGCTTCTCCTTTCACTTTGCCTGGCCGGGAAGGCCTGAGCAGCTTGAAGATAGAGAGGGTAACCACGGGCAGGCAGATAGCCATGGCAAGAAACACGAAGAGCGGCAGGTATTCCGGGGGCATCGGTGTGTCCTTTTGGGTCAGTAGGTAAAGCCGAGCTTGTGCAGGGTGGCTGCAGGCTCATTGCCTTCAAAGCGCGTTAGTTCGGCTTTCTCGCGCCCATTATCGAGTGCTACGCCTCCGGGTGTTCCTTTTACCGCGAACGTCTTTTTGAGGAGCTCCCAATCCGTGGAAACGGGACGGTTCAGGCCTGTTTTCTTCATAAAGTAGGCTCCAAACTGCGGCTCTGTGACAGGTACGCCGATGAGGCGAGTGTCTCCCCAATTCAGTTGGGCCATTTTGCGCCCGGCTTCGAGACAATGCATGCAAGCAGGATCAAAGAAGTACAGAAAGACTTTGCCCGAAGTAATAGGGAGAGGCTTGCCATCGACGGCGATGGTAGCAGGCGCCCTGGTTCCGGTCTGGCGGCTTGCGGCCACGGCGTAGGACGCCAGGCTGAAAACAACGATAGCGGAAAGAATCAGCACCGGGGCTTTGATCCGCCCTGGGACCCGCTCTGGCCGGCGTGCCCAAATTCCGGCCGCAGCGGCCAGCAGCAGCATAATGGCGTCGCCGATGAAGAACCCAGGACCTACGGCGCGTTTTACCCAGGGGAAGCAACTGCACTCCTGCCCCTGCAGTTCGTGATAGAAAAAGCCGATATACAGCATGAAGAGGATCAGCAGAGCCGACGCGAGCGCGGCGCCCCAGCGTCTGCAGCGCGGAAGCAGGACCATGACACCGGCAAACGTTTCAGTGACACCCAGCGCCATGGCGGCGAGTAGGCTAAGCGCTTCCGGAACTTTGGCCTGAGCGAGACGGACGGCCGCGCCGGTGGGGTCGGTCAGCTTCCACAACCCGGCAACCAGGAACAGGGCCGCGGTCAGGATCGCCGCAGTCCAGTTGATCCAGGTTTTCCAGGCTGCGCGGTCAATTTCGGCCGCCGGAAACGGAATTCCGCTACTGCTCATACCCTCTATGGTACATGCCATACTGGCGTTCATGCGCTGGCTGGCCCTGTTTGCGGTTCTTTCGTTGCACGCTCAAACTGTAGCCGATCTGGTGGTCACGAATGCCCATATCTATACGGCGGACCCGGCTCATCCTACTGCTTCCGTTCTGGCGGTGAAAGACGGAAAGATCCTCGCGGTTGGCGAAAGATTCATGGGTAAAGCGACCCGGATCCTAGATGCCCACGGTGCGATGGTCATGCCCGGTTTTATCGATAGTCATGGACACGTGGAGGCTTTAGGGGACAGCCTGGAAACGATCGATCTCCGCGGAGTCAAGTCGGAAGCCGAGGTGGCCGCCATGGTGAATAGAGCTGCCGGAACAAGTAAGCCAGGTGAATGGATTCGCGGCCGAAGCTGGGATCAGAATCTATGGCCGGGTAAACAATTTCCCTCGAAGGAGAGTTTGGACAAGGCCGCGCCGGGCAATCCGGTAATTCTTTCGCGCGTGGACGGCCATGCGTCCTGGGTGAACCAGCGGGCGCTCGATCTGTCGGATGTGAACGGCCGTACACCGGATCCCCCGGGCGGAAAGATTCTGCGGACTGCGAGCGGTGAAGCGACGGGCGTACTGATTGATCGTGCGCAGGGGTTGGTGGCGCGCAAAGTACCGCCGCCGTCGGCTGAACAGATCCGGCAGCGGCTGGCGCGTGCCACCAGGGAGTGCGCGCGTCTGGGAATCACGTCCGTTCACGACGCGGGCGTGAGTGCGGAAGATCTGGCCGGCTACCGCGCTCTGATTGCCGCGAACGATATGCCTGTCCGGGTGAACGCGATGATCGGCGGCGTGGGCCCGCTATGGGAGCAGTGCAAGAGGAGCGGTCCGGAGATTGGCGAGTTCCTTACTGTGCGCAGCATTAAACTCTATGCGGACGGCGCGCTGGGGAGCCGCGGCGCCGCCCTGCTGGCGCCGTACAGTGACGATCCGGACAACACCGGGTTGCTGATCAGTTCGGAAGACCTGATCCGGCAGGTGTCCTTGGATGCAGTGAAGACCGGCTTTCAAGTATGCACGCATGCAATCGGCGATCGCGGCAACCGGACTGTACTGAATGCCTATGCCGCTGCGCTCCGCGGCCCCAACCAGAAGCGTTTCCGCGTGGAGCACGCGCAGGTGGTTGCGCCCGGCGACTTCGCCCGTTTTGAGAAATACAACATCATCGCTTCCATACAGCCCACCCACGCGACCAGCGACATGGGGTGGGCGGAAACGCGGCTGGGTCCGCAACGCATTCTGGGAGCGTACGCCTGGCAGACGTTTTTGAAGCTCGGTGTTCCCGTGGCGTCCGGTTCGGATTTTCCGGTGGAACAGCCCAACCCGGTATGGGGCTTTTACAGCGCGGTTAGCCGTGAAGATCACGAAGGCAATCCCAAGGGCGGCTGGTATCCCGCGCAGCGCATGAGCCGCGCCGAAGCCTTGCAGAGTTGGACCCAAGCCGGCGCGTACGCTGCCTTTGAAGACAAAATCAAAGGTTCGCTTACGCCGGGTAAACTGGCGGACTTCGTCATGCTGTCAAGCGACATCATGCAGATTCCGGAACAGGAAATCTGGCGCGCGCGCGTCACCATGACGGTGGTGGGCGGCCGTGTGGTGTTTCCGGAAGAATGATTGAAGCGCTGCTGTTCCTGCTGGTGGCCGACGTGACAATTCTGCGCGATGGCGTGATTACCGTTCCCCCCGGGCAGTGGCGCTATGACGAGTTCTCCGTGGGCGAGCGCCTGCCCGCCGATGTGGATTGCACTTTCCGGGTGGAGGCTCCGGCGAAGGCGCGAGTGGAATTGGTTACTAAAGAAAATCTGCGCCTGCTTATGAAGGGCGAGGATTATGAGAACATCGCGGCATCCGCTTCCGGGGCGCTGCATCAGGAGATCGGCGTACCGGGCGGCTTCGCGATCGTTGTGGTGAATCAGGATGAAAACCATCCGGCGCACGTTGCGATGCGTTTGAGCCTGGACACCAGCGGGAGGTCTCTGGTGAAGGTTCGCTACCTTTCACCGGAACGCAAACTGATTGTGATTCTTGCCAGCTTCGTCGGGTTTCTATTGATTGTGACGCTGTCCGCGCGAACGCTTCTGGTTGCGATGAAGCGGCACGAATAATACGATCAGGATCAAGTCAGCCGTTTTCGTCCAATCCATCACTCGGCTTTTTCCCGTAGTTCCAGGTGTATGACGCCGGTAGGGAACTGCCTATGATCACTTTTAATCGTCACCTCCTTAAGCTAATTTTGCTCTCCGCCGCTGCTGTTCCGTTCGCTTCAGCTCAGACTGCTACGTTCACCAGCATGTCAATGGCGAGCTACGGACCGCTGGTGTCGCCGGATTCGATAGCCGCCGGATTCGGAACCAATTTAGCAACAGCCACGTCCACGGGAACCATTCCGCTCACCACCAACCTGGGGAATGCGCAGGTCATCGTTACAGACAGTGCAGGTATGAAGTTCACCTCGCCGCTGTATATGGTTTCGCCAACGCAGATCAACTATCTGATTCCGGCGAATGCCGCATTGGGGAAAGCAACGGTGGCTGTCACGTCCGGGGCTAACTCGTTCCAGGGTCCACTGCTGGTTTCGAACATCGCGCCTGCGATCGCGACCGCTAACAACAACGGAATGGGAGTTCCGGCGGCTCAGATAGTTCGTCAGAACGGAGCCGGAATGGTCACGATGGAGTCGCCGTTCACAACGGGAACTTCGCCCACGACTTTCGTCACCAAGCCAATCAGCGTGGCCACAGCAACGGATAAAGTGTACCTGGTCCTTTACGGAACCGGCATCCGGCGGCATTCGTTGAATCCCGTAAAAGCCAGCATTGGAACCGTCGGTGTTCCGGTGCTGTATGCCGGCGCGCAAAGCCAGTTTCCCGGTCTCGATCAGGTCAACATCGGGCCATTGCCCCAGACGCTTGCGGGTAAGGGAGCGGTCAATCTCGTTCTCACAGTAGATGGAGTCCCAGCCAATACGGTAGCCCTGAACTTTCAATAGATCCCAAAGGAAACCTCTCATGAACAAAACAGAACATATCATTTCGAATATTGAAGAAAAGTTTGCGGGCCGCCGTGGATTCATTCGCCAATTGGGTCTCGCCAGCGCAGGAGTCGGAGCGTTTCTCGCCACTGCACAATCCTCCAAAGCCGCCGACATCACCGACGCCGACATCGTTCAGTTCGCGCTGAACCTGGAGTATTTGGAGGCGGAATTCTACACCGTTGCACGCACTGGTAAAACGATCGATCAGATGGGCGTAGGCATCACCGGCAGCGGCACGGCCGGAGCCACCACTGGCGGCCAGAAGGTCACGTTTATCGAAGGTTCGTCTCTAGCCCAAACGGCTGACCAGATCGCGAACGATGAACGCAACCACGTCACCTTTTTGCGCACGACATTGACCAGCCTGGGCATCACGCCGATTGCCAGGCCCGCTATTAACCTGAACGCCTTGGGCACAGGGTTTGAGAGCCAGGAAGCATTCATCAACCTGGCGCGTTCCTTTGAAGACGTGGGCGTCTCCGCATATGGCGGCGCCGCGCCGCTGCTGAAGAACGCGACTATCATCGGCTATGCCGCGCGCATCCTCGCGGTGGAAGCGTATCACGCAGGCAGCCTTCGCCTCCACGCCGCCCTTTATCAGGCGCCGACTAAGCCCGTCGACGGTTTGGACCAACCGCCTCCGCCAACCGGTACCAAGTATGTTGCGACAGACTCGAACTCGCTCTCG
>JALYXI010000257.1 GCA_030947245.1 Acidobacteriota bacterium | reverse complement strand
AAGTTACTTCCGCAGACCAAGAACAGGGTTTTCTTCTTCTGGAGCCAGGAGTGGCAGAAGCAACTGCAGCCGAACTCTCCGAAGAACGTGACCGTACCGACAGCACTGGAACGCAAGGGCGACTTTTCGCAAAGCGTGGACAACAACGGGAAGCTGCTGATAATCCGCGATCCGGTCACGCAGCAGCCGTTTGCGGGAAACCTGATTCCCGCCAGCCGCTTTTACGGGCCGGGGCAAGCTCTGCTGAATATTTATCCATTACCGAATACGGCGGGGACCGGATATAACTATACTTCGCAGTTTTCCGGCCAGCAGCCCCGCCGAGAAGACCTGCTACGCCTGGATTACAACCTAACAGACAAGATTCGCGTTTTCGGACATTGGATTAATAACAACCAGCCGAACGTGCTGCCCTATGGTTCCTTTGTGCTGGGACCGACTGTTCCGATCACAAACATCGCGGATCCAACTCCGGGTCATAGCCTGGCTGGCGGGGCGACGTTTGTCATCAGCCCCACGATGACGAATGAATTTAACACGGGCTTCACCAAGAACTCCATCGATATCACGGAGCAGGGAAACGTGCTGAGGCGGACTACTTCCGGAGTTACTCTTCCCTTGCTTTACCCCAAAGCGCTCCAGGACGATTACATTCCGCAAGCTCTATTCAATGGCTCACACCTGGCCAATAGTCCCACGTTTATCACGAATGACGCTCCGTTTCATAACTACAACACGTCGATCGATATGAGCGACAACCTGACTAAGATATGGCGGTCGCACACGATCAAGACAGGAATCTATTTGCAACGCAGCCGTAAGGACCAGACCTCATTCGGCGACCACAACGGAAACTATAACTTTGGCGACACAACCAATAACCCGTACGATACGGGTTATGGTTACTCGAACGCCTTGCTCGGAGTCTATCAAACGGCGGATCAGGCAAGCGGCTACATCAATGGCCAGTACCGTTATTGGAATATCGAGGGCTTCGCCGAGGACACCTGGAAAATTACACCCCGGGTTACTCTCGATTACGGTTTCCGCGCTTCCTGGTATCAGCCGCAATACGACTCCTCATTGCAAGCGTCCACTTTCGTTCTGAGCGCCTGGGATCCCGCCAAAGCGCCGCGCCTCTATACCCCGGCGCTGATCAGCGGCGTGCGCTCCGCATACGATGCGGTTACGGGACAGGTACTTCCCGCGTTCGATATCGGTCTCGAAGTACCGGGAAGCGGAGATCCGTATAACGGGATCCGGCAAGCAGGTAAGGGGATCAACAAATACCTGCAGGAAGACCGGGGGGCGCAATGGGGTCCTCGTTTCGGCGTGGCCTGGGATGTGACCGGTAAGCAGAATCTGGTGATCCGCACAGGCGGCGGCATTTTCTATGACCGCTTTCAGGGTAACCGGGTATTCGACTTTGTCCGCAATCCTCCTGAATCCGTTCAGCCGACACTGACTTATGGCTTTGCGCAGAATATCGATCCGAACAATGTTCTTCTGGGGCCTCCGACTGTCTATGCGGCTGACCCGACGGGCAAACTGCCGACCACTTACAATTATCAGTTTGGCGTCCAAAGCAGGCTGCCTTGGAATCTTATTTTGGATACCGCGTATGTGGGGTCATTGGCCCGGCATTTGCAAGACAACCGGAACCTGAATGCAATCCCTTACGGCGCCTATTTCCAACCTCAAAATCAGGATCCGACACTGGTTGCTTCGAACCCCAATGCGCTGGCGGGCAATAACGCCCTCAAAGATGTCTTCCTGCGGCCCCTTCGCGGATATGGCGAGGTCAGGCTTTACGAGAGCAATTCCACTTCGAACTATAACGCTTTGCAGATTGGCGTAAGCCGGCGCGCGACCGCCGGTTTGTTTGTGGGAGTAGCCTACACCTGGAGTAAAGTGCTGACCACGGCGACCTCGGATTCGACTTATGTTCGTTCGGATGACATGACCAAGGCAACCGACTATGGTCCGGCAAACTTCGATCGCCGTCATGTATTTGCGTTGAACTACGTGTATAGCACCCCCATGGTGCGGGCAGGCAACGTATTTACTCATGCCGTTACAAATGGGTGGCAAATCTCCGGGGTCACGCAACTCTCGACCGGCTCCCCGTTCACACCGGGATTTTCTATCTCAGGCGTGGGAGCCCAGAACATCACGGGGAATGCCGTTGCGAACGCGACCTATGAAGGGGCGCGCATCGGATATGTTGCAGGATGCAATCCGTACACCGGTTCGAGCGACCCGTTCAACCGTTTGAACGCGGCCTGCTTCTTCGCGCCTTCACCGGGCAGCCGAGGGGGAGAATCGGGCATCAATTGGCTTTACAATCCGGGCCTGATCAACTTCGACATGGCCCTGCAGAAGGAGTTCCGGCCCAGTGAGCGTACCCGCATTCAGTTCCGGGTGGATGCGTTTAACGTCTTCAACCATCCAAATTTCACAGGCCTGAATACCACGCTCAATTTCACCAGTTATCCGAATCCGGTACTGGCGAATAACGCAACTCCCTATAATGCGGCGGGACAGTTGGTGAATGTGACCGGTTTCGGTTCCGTGACTGTTCCTACGCCGGGCAACAGCGGCTCAGCCCGCATTTTGCAAACTTTGATCCGCATCACTTTCTGAGCCGGTATTTAACTCAGGTTCCCGCGGGTTAGGCTCCGTTGCGGCAGCGCGGGTTTCGCAATTCGCAAAAACGAACCCAGCCGGGGAAGGCGCGGCTTGTTTTCGAGCGGCGGCGTATTCTCTCTCGCGGCGGACGAATTGGAGTTCGACGAGCGCGGCGCGAGTTTTTTCGAGCAGCCGGTGGAGACGCGCTTCCTGTTGCCACAGATTGCGGAAGACGCGTTCATGCACGCGGAGGGTGTTGGCTTGCAGCAGACGGGAGCGGCGGGCCGGATCTTCGACGGCGGCGAGCGTGTCGGGAATGGGATCGTACTGGGCAAGCGCGAACAGGTTGGCTTCATTGGCCATGGCGCGGCGCAAGCGCCAGGAGGTCTCAACAACGGTGCGAGCGAGTTCGAGTTCGGCCGGGCCGCAGAGTTCGAGTGAAGCCTGTAAATCGGCTGCGAATTCCTCGTAAGCGGATTCTTCGCCGGGGAGGACGACGGTTGCGCCAGTGAGTCCGTGACGGGTGGCGTTTTGGGAGGAGCGCTGTTTGCCGGATTCCGTTCGGGGGCCAGTGGAGCGCTGGGCGTTTTGCGCGTTGGTGACTCTTTGGGCAGCAGAGGACATGACGTTGATTCCTTTCTGGCCGTGAGTGTGGCATGCGGAGGCGGCGCGGATGAGGCGGAAGTGTGTAAGTGGCTGAGGGCGCAGGTGGAGAAAAGATGAATTTGCTGGTGACTAAGTAGCTGCAGCCATGCTGCTGAATTTGATTTAGCCAGCGGGCGAGCAGGCAGCGAAGCGGGATCATCCAAGCTTCGGCTTTTGGGTTCGGCCGATTCGATAATCCGGTCAATCCGGCGCGAGGTGAACGCATGCGCGCCCCGCCGCTGGGATTCCTCCCCGATCACTTTGAGCACTCAGACTTATGGCGCGGCGAGACGCACATAAGTCCGGATGTTGAGCAGCACCGCTTGGGGAGTCCCGCGTTTCTCGACACGAGTGATCGGCGCTCATCCTCAACCCGCTTCAGCATCGAGAGGCGGCGAATCTCCTTGAGTTCATGAACGCGCCGCAATGTTACGGGGCTATTGGTAGTTGCGCGGATCTCGTGAACGCTTCAAAGGATTGGAGG
>JALYXI010000231.1 GCA_030947245.1 Acidobacteriota bacterium | reverse complement strand
CGCGCCCATTCTTGACGGGGTGCTTTCCCCCGGTGAATGGGCCGATGCCACCGTTTTCACCGGAACGCTCAACTGGACCCCCCAATTCACCCGAACCACCAATCCTGCCGATCTCTCCGTCCGTGGTTTCGTCAAGCACGACACCACTCGCCTGTACTTCGCCTTCGATGTTACGGACGATATCCTTTACGGCATCGATACCCCGCGTTGGCTTCCCACCGAAAACCCGCGAGCGCATGACCTGACGCCCAATGGCTATCCCTGGTTCGGCGATGAGATGGAACTCCTGATCAACGCGGCCAACCGGTTCGAAGGGAATGAAAGCGCCGCTGGAAACGGCGGCTCCTGGCAGATGGTCTGCAACCTGACCAAGTCCCGCAAAGGCGGCATTGGCGCCGGTGGCCTGCTGGAAGGGGAGCCGCGCTCGAATCCGCAAGCCTGGAAAACTTATCAGCATTGGATTGAAACGGGCGCGCAACAGGCAGTCGCTAAACCCAAGCCGGGCGGCCACGGCTATATCATCGAGTGGTCGGTGGCGTTTAATCCCTGCCTCGAAGTCTCCCCGGGCCAGTTCTATTCCGCATCGCGGGACGCCGCCATGGGCCTGAATATCGCAGTCGGCGACCTGGACCGCAAGGAAGACGGTGCGGGGAACTTCGGCAATTTTCATCACGAAGACTGGTTCTCCGGCAACAGAGACACCCGCACGCAACTCCGCGAATGGGGCACGCTGGCGCTGCATGCGAAGCCCAAATGACGCCCGCTGCCGTTCCCCTCTCCACCCGTCTTACCCAGACTGCGCTTCGTCCCGAATGGACTGAGCTTGAAGCTGCGCAAGCTTGCGAACTCGCCAAACGCCTGCAGCTTGCGTCCGTCACCGTGCGCCCTTGCGACATTGATGTGGCGGTCCGAATTCTGACAGGATCTTCCGTAATCCCCGGCAGCACGGCCGGGTTCCCTCACGGCGATTCCAACACCGGCTCCAAGCTTTACGAAGGCCGCGATCTGCTCCGCCGCGGTGCGCGCGAGATTGACATGGTGATCAACATCGCTAAGCTGCGTTCCCGGCAATTTCAATATATCGACACGGAGATCATGCAGATGTCCGAAGCCTGCCGGAAGGAAAAGGCCATACTGCGGGTCACCCTTGAAACCGGCTATCTTACGGACGAGCAGATCATCGTAGCTTGCCGCATGTGCGGCCGTGCCGAAGTCGCCGTTGTCAAGGACGTCACCGGCTTTGGTCCTCCCGGAACCCAGGCGGGCCTGCGGCTCCTTCGCCAACACCTGCCCGAAGGCGCTCTCGTGGAAGCCGGACATCTGTCTTCCCTTACTGGGCTTCTGCAAGCGTTGGACGCCGATGCAGCCCGCATCAGCACGCCGGACGCCCAACCGCTCCTTCAGGATTACCAGGCCCACTTGGCCCCGCCGCCCGCCTTGATATCCTGAATCACTGGCTCCAATGGCGCGCAAGCAGGCACTCCCCAAAATCTGCATCGCGCTCGGCTTGCCGGATCTGAAAAGCCTACTCGAAGAAGCCCATCGCGAAGCATCGGCCGGCGAACCCTTTCTTGAATTCCGCCTCGATTATCTCGAACACCCGGAACGCGGCGCTGAAGCCATTGCCGCGTTTCTCCGCGACTTCCCGGAATGCATTCTTCTCGCGACCTGCCGCCGCCACCAGAATCACGGCAAATTCAACGGCAGTACCGATGACCAGCTCCGTATCCTCTCCCTCGCCGTGGAAAATGGGGCGCACGCCTTTGATGTGGAAATCGAAACCGCCGAAGTATCCATAGAGAAGATCGCCGTTCTTCGTGCCCGGGCACAGCTTATCGTCTCGTATCACAATTACGAAACCACGCCGCAGCTTGACCCCATCCTGAAGCGCCTGAAACGCATTCCGGCCGATGCCTACAAGCTGGTCACCACGGCGCGCAAGCCATCCGATACCGGCCGCATTCTGCAGTGCGGCCGGGCGGATCCACGGTTCCCCATGGTGGTGCTTGCGATGGGCGAGACCGGGTTTCCCAGCCGCGTCCTGGCCCCCGCTTTCGGCAGCTTATTCACCTATGCAGCCCCGCTTTCGTCCGAAGGCACAGCGGCAGGGCAAGTAAGCGCACGGCAATTACGCCATCTGTACCGCGCGGAGAAACTGACGAAATTCGCCAAGGTATACGGCGTTGTGGCAGACCCGGTGCGCCACTCCATTTCGCCGGCCGTTCATAACCGCGCTTTCCAGGCACGCCGCATCGATGCCGCGTATCTGCCGTTCCTTGTTGCGGCCGGCCAGCTTTCCGACTTCCTCGTCTTCGCGGATTTAGCCTCGGTGGCGGGCTTCAGCGTCACCATCCCGCACAAGCGCTCGATGGTCCGCCTGCTGGACCACATCGATCCACTTGCCAAGCGCATCGGCGCTGTGAACACCGTGTGGCGCAAAGCAGGGAAGTGGCGGGGCGCCAATACGGATGTTGCGGGCGTTCTGACTCCGCTGGCCCGTCACCTGCGCCTGAATAAGGCGTCGGTCCTGATCGTGGGCAATGGCGGAGCCGCGCGTGGGGCAGCCTGCGCGCTCGCCGATGCCGGAGCTAAGCTGAGTCTCACGGGCCGCAATCCGGACCGCATCCGCTCTTTGGCGCGATTCTGTGGCGGGACCGCAATCAGCCGGGATGAAGCTGGCCGCGCGATGTTCGATTGCCTGGTGCACGCTACCCCGATGGGCATGTTTCCTCACGCGGACCAGTCGTTCTTCGACGGCCCCGTGCCTGCAAACATCGTTTTCGATATGGTCTATAATCCACGCGAAACTCTGCTTCTGAAGCAAGCGAAAGACCAGGGCAAGATCGTGATCCCCGGCATTGAAATGTTCATTGAACAGGCAGTGAAGCAGTTCGAAATCTGGACAGGGGAAACAGCCCCCCGCGCGCTGATGCTGAAAGCCGCCGAAGAAGCACTGGAGCACAAACTATGAAGATCAGCCGCCGTACTATTTTGGCTTCAGCGCTCCCGGCGTTGGCCGCCGCCCAGACTGCACCGCCTGCTCCGGCGCCTGCTCCAGAATCCGCCCCGGACTACCTCGCTATCTCCGCCGCGCAGTACCAGCGCAGTGCCGCCGCCATGGCGAAAGTCGCGGTCCCGATGACCACCGAACCCGCCTTTGCCTTTAAGGCCTAAATGACCGATGACATCTTCTTCGCTACGATCACTGAGCTGAACGGCAAGCTGAAAGCCCGCGAGTTCTCGGCGGTGGAACTCACGAAGGCCTTTGCCGAGCGGCTGCAGGCGATTGGACCCAGGTATAACGCACTGGCGCTGCCGCTAACCAAGTCTGCTTTGAAAAGCGCGAAGGACGTCGATGGAGATTTGAAGCGCGAACGATTCCGCGGCCCGCTGCAGGGCGTTCCGTTTGGCGCGAAGGACCTGCTGAGCGTCGCGGGCGAAATCACGACGTGGGGCGCCAAGCCCTATGCTCAACAGAAGTTCGATTACACGGCGACTGCGCTCACCAAGCTGGATAAGGCCGGTGCGGTGCTCATCGGCAAGCTCGCCATGGTGGAACTGGCGGGCGGCGGCGGATACCGCATTACCGGCGCTTCTTACTTCGGCCCCGGCAAGACGCCGTGGAACACGGACTATTGGTCCGGAGGTTCCTCCAGCGGCTCCGGTTCCGCGGTTGCGGCGGGTCTGGTTCCTTATGCGCTCGGTAGCGAAACATCGGGCTCCATCCTGACTCCGGCCGCGTTCTGCGGCGTCACCGGCCTTCGCCCGACATATGGTCTGGTCAGCCGTTACGGCGCGATGGCGCTCTCCTGGACCATGGACAAGGTGGGCCCGCTTTGCCGCTCCGCGGACGATTGCGGCCATGTTCTGGCAGCCATTGCGGGAAAGGACGAAAAAGACCCGGCTTCCGCCGGAAAGAGCTTCTACTACACCCCCGAGTACCATCGCGAATGGAAGACCATCCGCGTTGGCTACGCGCCCATCGACTTTTCCGAGTGGGCCGACCCGAGCGCCCGCCCCGCGTTCGAACAGGCCCTCGCCGTTCTGCGGCGGACCGGCTTCACGCTGGTGGAAACCAAGCTTCCCGATTTTCCATACGGCGCGCTTACCGGCACTGTCATCGCCGCCGAAGGAGCTTCCATTTTCGAGCCGCTGGTGGCCAGTGGCGAGGTGGATCAATTGGCTGACCCGAAGCAGGCAGCCGGCTTCCGCGCCGCGCTCGGCATTCCCGCGAAAGATTATCTGCGCGCCATGCGGATTCGAACTTTGGTGAAGCAGGAGTTTCATCGCTTGTTCTCTGATATCGACGTGCTGGTCGCTCCAAGCCGCTATGGCCCGGCCCCCAACATCTCGGACCCGCTCGATGCTCGCGGCCCCGAAGTTCCGAAAGAGCGCTCCTTAGGGATGACAGGGCTGATTCCAGCGGGGAATCTGGTGGGAATGCCGGCGCTCTCGCTTCCTTGCGGCTTCGCGAACGGCCTGCCTGTTGCCATTCAACTCGCCGGGTTGCCGTTCAGCGAAAATTTGCTGCTTTCCATAGGGCGGGAATTCCAATCCAGAACAGACTGGCACCGCAGACGGCCGCCGGTCGCCGCGCCGCTTATATCCGGTTGATCAAGCTCGCCACATACCCGGCTCCAAATCCGTTATCGATATTCACCACCGTCACATTGCTGGCGCAGCTATTCAACATTCCCAGCAATGCCGCAAGCCCACCGAAGCTGGCCCCATAGCCCACGCTGGTCGGTACCGCGATTACCGGGCAACTCACCAATCCGCCTACGACGCTCGGCAGCGCGCCCTCCATCCCCGCGCAAACCACCGCGACCCGTGCTTCCAACAGCCGCGCGCGATTGCTCATCAGCCGGTGAATGCCCGCGACGCCGATGTCGTAGATCGCATCCACCTCGTTGCCCATTACTTCCGCCGTCACGCGCGCTTCTTCGGCTACGAAAATATCGCTGGTTCCGGCGCATACAACCGCCACCTTGCCCCTGCCTGTCACCTTCTTGTCGCGCCAGAACCGGATGGCGCCGGAAAGCGGAAAGTATTCGCCTTCCGGCAACCGCTCCATCACAATAGCCGCCGTAGCCGCCGTTGCGCGCGTCACCAGCACGTTCGGCGACCGCGCCAGCAGTTTCTCCGCAATCGCCACGACTTGTTCCGCCGTCTTCCCCAGCGCGAATACCACTTCCGGCATCCCGTGCCGCAACGCGCGATGATGGTCCACTTTCGCGAACCCGAGATCCTCGAACGGCAGATGTTTCACCTGCTCCAGCGCCGCTTCCACATTGAGCGCGCCGCCCCGCACCTGTTCCAACATCAGCCGAAGCTGCTCTTCGTTCACACTGTCAACGTATCAGAACTCCAGAACCTTGCCCGGTTCCACGTGATGCGCCTTGGCCTGTCCGCCTCCCAGTTCCAACACGTACTGCGCCGCCTGATGACCGCCATAAGCGGGACACTCTTGCGCCGGTTTCCGGCAAGGCGGCGCATTCGGAACCACCTCCACCACCTTGCGGGCCGCATCCAGCCAGACGATGTCGAGCGGGATCTTGCAGTTGTGCATCCAGTACGCCTCCCGCATCGGCGCGCGGTACACAAACAACATGCCGCGGCCATCAGGCAGGGAATCGCGATACATCATCCCGATTGCCTGGCTCTGGCGGTCCGCCTTCACTTCCGCGTGAATTGCCGCTCCGTCCGGCAGCGTTACGGTCCGTGCGTTAATGTCGCGGAACTCATCGCCCTTGTCACCGCACCCCGTAAGGAAGCATACGAAGATCAAAACCGCTACACCGCGCATCAAAATAGATGGTAATGCCAAAGTTTCTGAAACGCCTGCGGCTCACACTGGAAATGATCAAGTTTGAGCATTCAGTGTTCGCGCTTCCCTTCGCGCTAACCGGTGCTCTGCTGGCCGCGCGCCAAAGCAACTTTGTAGTACCGGAATGGCCGCGGATCCTGCTCTGGATTACGGTGGCGATGGTGGCGGCCCGTTCCGCCGCTATGGCGTTCAACCGGCTGGTGGATGCTCCCATTGACAGCCGTAACCCGCGCACGCGCACCCGCCACATCCCGGCGCAACTTGTCTCAACCACCTTCGGATGGGCCTTTGTGGCGGCCTCCAGTTTCGTGTTTCTCCTGGCAGCCCGCCAGTTGAACCGGCTCTGTTTTGTTCTTGCCCCTCTAGCCCTCGTAATCATCTTCTTTTACTCCTTCACCAAGCGCTTCACGCCGTTTTCTCACCTGGTCCTCGGGTTCGCTCTCGGCATCGCGCCCGCTGCCGCATGGATCGCCGTTCGCGGTTCGCTCTCCCCGGACATCCTATGGCTGACCGCGGCCGTGATGTTCTGGACAGCCGGTTTCGACATCATCTATTCCTGTCAGGATTTGGAATTTGACTCTTCGGAAGGGCTCTTCAGTATTCCCAGCGCCCTCGGGGTGAAGCGCGCTCTCACCATTGCCCGCGTGCTGCATGCGGCGATGATCTTCTGTCTGGTTGTTCTCTCCGTTACACTCCACTTAGGCGCTCTCAGTTTTGCCGGAATCGCGGCCGTTGCGGCGCTCCTGGTCTACGAACACTCGCTAATCAGCCCAACAGATTTCAGCCGTGTGAATGCGGCCTTTTTCACAATGAACGGCTGGGTCAGCGTGCTATTCTTCTGTTTCTGGGCTGCTGATATCCTGTTCCTCCGCACTCCTTATGCCCGTTCCCATTGAAGATCCGGCGCTGAAGCCTGTCTACGAAAAAGTGCAAGCGCAACAGCGCCTGTCTGCCGCGGATGGCCTCGCTCTCTACCGCTCTTCAGACCTGCTTGGGATCGGTTACATGGCGAACCTGGTTCGCGAACGGCTTCACGGCGACCGCACCTACTTCAACGTGAACCGCCACATCAACCCGACCGATGTCTGCGTCGCGAGTTGCCGTCTCTGTGCCTTCGGCAAGCGCTCGAAAGATCCCGATTCTTACACCATGTCTCTCGAACAGGTTTGGGAAACCGCGGGCGCCGGTTGGACCGAAGCCGTCACTGAGTTCCACATCGTCGGCGGCCTGCATCCTGAACTCTCTCTCGATTGGTTTTGCGAAATGTTGCGAGGCCTGAAAGAGCGCTTCCCGCAAGTGCATCTGAAAGCCTTCACCATGGTTGAGATCGGCTATCTTGCGAAGCGCGCCAAGCTTTCACTGCGCGATACCCTCATCAAACTTCGCGATGCCGGAATGAATTCCATGCCGGGCGGTGGCGCGGAGGTCTTCTCCGAAAGGGTACGCCGCATCATCTGCGATCACAAGCTTACCGGTGACGAATGGCTCGAAACGGCCCGTACGGCGCACCAACTGGGGCTTCATTCGAACTGCACCATGCTCTACGGCCACATAGAAGAGCCGGAGGACCGCGTCGATCATCTGGTTCGCTTGCGCGGGCTGCAGGACGAAACGCACGGCTTCGTGACATTCATTCCTCTCGCCTTTCATCCGGACAATACCGCGCTCCATCACCTGGCCAAGACGACCGGCTTCGATGACATCAAAAATATCGCGGTCGCCCGCCTGATGCTGGACAACATCCCGCATGTGAAGGCCTACTGGATTATGATGACGCCTCAGATCGCCCAGATCGCGCTTCGTTTCGGCGCGGACGATATCGACGGCACTGTGGTGGAGGAAAAGATTTATCACGACGCCGGAGCCACCACGGGTCAAAGAATGCGGCGCGGCGAACTGATGCAACTCATCCGCAAGGCCGGCCGCGAGCCTGTCGAACGTGACACCCTCTACAACCCTGTCGAACGGATCGAGAACGCTTTCACGGTTCTTGTGTAACGTTCCCCCGATCCGCGCGGAAGAAGTTTGGGCAAGTGCCCATACATGGTTTTCTATACCACCTGGAGTCGAGGACAAGAACCGATCTGTTCAGCATCCCGGATTTGCCGTAGGAGCGCCGCGCGTTTCCAAGCTGTTCGGTGTATCATTTGGTAGATTCAAGTACGCCGCCCCGGCCCCCAACCTTCTATGGATAAACCCGCCCAAAATATTCAGGATAGTTTCCTCAACAATGCCCGCAAGGAGAAAGGCGTGGTCACGATTTATCTGCTTAGCGGGGTGAAACTTTCCGGAAGGATCAAAAGCTTCGACAAGTACTCGCTGGTGATGGAAACGAACAATCAGGAACAGCTTATCTTCAAGCACGCGATTTCCACCGTGGTGACGCAACGCGGCGCGCATTCCAGTCCCGCAGTGTTCCACACGTCCGCGGCGGGCGCCTCCGCGGGTTCCAGCGCGCCAGTGCCTTCTCACCCGGCTCACCCCGAAAATCCCGAGTAACAGAAGAGGAGCAAGCCGCGAACTCGCTCATTCCAATTCAGGAAGCAGCCCTCTTGGTCGGATTCGACCGGAAAGGCCGCGCCGCATCCGCGGACAATTCAACTGAAGATTCACTGGCGGAGCTTCGGGAGCTTGCCTCTACAGCCGGGGCATCCGTCGCTGAAGTGATCGTTCAGTCCCGGGCCTCCCCAACGGCCGCCACGCTCATCGGCCCGGGAAAGGTGGAGGAAATCAAGAATCGGGCCTTTGCTCTCAACGCGGACGTAATCATTTTCGATCACGATCTCACCCCCACGCAGCAGCGCAACCTGGAAAAACTGCTCGATCGCAAAGTGATAGACCGTACCCAGTTGATTCTCGATATTTTCGCCAGCCGAGCCCGCACCCGTGAAGGCCGGCTTCAGGTGGAACTCGCGCAACTTAGCTATATGCTCCCGCGTCTGAGCGGCCAGGGGACTTCGCTTTCGCGGCTGGGCGGCGGCATCGGTACCCGCGGCCCCGGTGAAACCAAGCTCGAAACCGACCGCCGCCGCATCGCGAAACGGATCAAGAAATTGGAAGACGATTTGGAACAGGTGCGTTCCGGCCGGTCACTTCACCGCACGCGGCGGCAAGCCGTCCCGCTTCCCACACTGGCCCTGGTCGGCTATACCAACGCCGGAAAGTCTACTCTCTTCAACCGGCTCACCAATGCGAGTGTAATGGCCGACGCTCGCATGTTTGCGACACTCGATCCCACCGTGCGAGGGGTTACCCTGCCCTCCCGGCGCCGCGCCCTCATCAGCGACACGGTCGGATTCATCCGAAATCTCCCCACCACCCTGGTGAAAGCCTTCCGCGCCACCCTGGAAGAGGTGGCCGAGGCCACGCTCATTCTCCATGTCGTGGACACATCCTCGCCGCATGCCGCCGCCCACACCGCTCACGTGCTGCAGGTGCTTTCCGAGATCGGCGCCGCCGAAACCCGGCAGTTACTCATACTCAACAAGGCCGACCTGCTGCCGCCCGATGAGCGTGATCCTGAAGTGCTTCGCCGCCGCATGCTGAGCGATTCCGGTGGTAAACTCGATCCCGATGCGGTTCTGATCGCCGCTTTCTCCGGCCTGGGGATTCCGGCACTTCTCGACACCATCGATGCCGTGCTGCCTTTCGATACGGTTTCCCCCGCGCGCTTTCGGATTCCCGCCTCTGACGGCTCGGATATTGCTTTCCTCCATGAGTACGGGCGGGTTCGCCAACTTCGTTATGAAAACGACTTTTGCGTGATCGACGCCGATGTGTCAGAGTCGTTGAAGCGGCGCTTGCACCGTTATGTGGAGTCGGAATCCACATAGTTGTGGAAATCTTTGTGGAGAACCAGTGCTGCGACAGCCCAAACAGCCCACCACCGAAGAGCTTAGAGACTTTGAACCAAGGTTCAGCAATCTCGCTAAGTCAATACGAAGCAGTAATTTACCCGAATTAAAGGCGAATATATTCGCGCAATCTTCCGCATTCCAGCTAAGGAGACGGATTTTAATCTTTTCCACAAAATCGGGAGGCGAAGAGTCATGAATTTGCCCAATTTCCTGACGATTTCCCGTATTTTTTTCGTGCCGCTTCTGGTGGCCGCGCTTGTGGAGCAGGATGTCCTATTCCACATTGGGCGCTTTACAATCACAAACGATTGGCTGGCCCTCGCTATTTTCCTGGTAGCCGCCGGCACGGACCTCCTGGATGGTTATCTCGCCCGGCGCCTTGGCCAGATCACAACCATAGGCACCCTCCTCGACCCAATCGCCGACAAGCTTCTGATCTCTTCCGCTCTCATTGCTCTGGTCCAGGTCCGGGCCGTCCCGGGCTGGTTGGTGATTCTCCTCATCGGACGCGAATTCGCGGTTTCCGGCCTGCGCAGCATCGCCGCCGCGGAGGGCTACACCATAAAAGCGAGTGATCTAGGCAAAACAAAGACCACAGCCCAAGTTCTCGGCATTGGGTTGCTCCTGATGAGCATGAGGCACGCTTGGCTCTCGACGGCTGCCCACTGGTCTATGGGCGCTGTTGTTTTCTTCTCTCTACTCTCCGCCCTGGATTACTTCTGGAAATTCTGGCGGCGCGTCGATATCGGCACGAAGCAGCGCCGCCGCCGTGAAGTACTGGTGGCTGAGCGCCACGCCCGCCTGGCCGCTTTCCGGGAAAAGCGAATGTTGCAAACTAAAGCGTCTCAAGGTAAAGGATTCGGCGGTGTTCGCGGTACCACATGAACTCCGGCGTCGGTAAGCTCCAACACGAGCATTTGCCCCTTCGGCCCGACGGGATCCAGCGCTTTTCCATTTAATGTGATTTTTAATGCGCCTGCGTTGGCCGTGATCAATTTTACATTTGTCCCGTTACTCACCGTCCGTTTCTCATTTGCCTTCATCTCTCCCGCGAATTGATTCTTTCCATCAACCCAAACCGAAACCCATGAGCGCTCGCTTGCCGTCAGCGTGACCTGCACAGGAGCTTGCTTGGCAGTTACCGGAGTTACGGCCACCGGGACCGGCGACGGCTCTTTTTTTTCTAACTCTTTCTTCTCCACCTCTCTCCTCTCC
>JALYXI010000223.1 GCA_030947245.1 Acidobacteriota bacterium | reverse complement strand
GTTTAATAACGGGCGTTTGGCGTGATTTTTGGATGAGTTATCTCGTATCTAACCAGCGTTATACGGAACTCCAAAGCAACTTTGTTAGAGACTTGCCAAGATTCGTGGAATTCCTGTTGGGAACCAGCGAAATTCGTTTCTTTCTGTTTACGTTCCTGGCGCTTGCCGCTGCCTACTCAGTGCTGAGATTGAGCATTGACGGCAAAAGAAACAATATCCTGTTGCGAATAACTGGAATCAGCGCCGCGGTGATTGCAACCGCCATAGCTAGCCAATACCCCGCCGGTTCGAACACCTACTTGTACCTGGGGCTAATCGCCGTCCTTGCTGTGCGCGTGTATATTCTCCTATTCCATCGCGGTAGATCCTTTGGAACGGATCCTGTACGATGGCTGGGACTTTTGGCGGTTTTATCGATCGCCGCGGCTTTATTCTCCATCTACAAGCCGCACCGCTTCTTTCCCCATTACTTACTGTTCTTACTTACGCCTGTGAGTGCGATGATGGCGTGGATGCTGATCCGGCAAACCGGGCAACGCCGTTCCGGCGCGCATTCCGGCTTCCTGGTTTTCTTTGTCATCCTCAGCGTGACTCAACAGGCTTACCTGTGGGGTTCGCAGGACGATCGCCAGTTCGAGAATGTGGTTCCCACAATCCGCGCTCCTGAGGGCGATCTTATCCGTTCTCTTACCAGTTCCGGGGGGCAGATTTTCGTATGGGGCTGGACCGCGGATCCATATCTGGGTTCCGGACGCGTGCCGGCAACCCGGGATCTGAACCTGTTCTATTTCTTTTTGGCCCCTCCGGAGATCACCTCGTACTACCGGGCGAGATTTCTTCGGGATATGAGGGAAAGCCCTCCCGAGCTATTCATCGATGCGGTAGGCCCGGCCTCCTGGTCTCTTTGGGATCCCATGAAATACAGCTATGGGCAGTTTCCGGATATTGCGTTGTTCGTAGGCCTGAATTACGTTTATGTTACGGATGCTTACGGACTTCGCTATTTTCTGCGGAGGGATCTGGCCTTAAGGAGCCGTCTTGTGGGCCTACCCGCAAGCTGCGCGCCGGGAGCATTGAGGTGTGCCGATACGCAAGCGCGCGTGTACTCCCCCGCTGGAGCTGTTGTGACCGTGGTCAGGCAATTGCCGGCTATTGAGATGCCGGCCCACACCTTGATGGAAGTGAAGTTCACACCGATGGCCCGGCAAACCGAAAATGCAACCGTATTTAATAATGAGGCGATGCCAAACAGCTTCCGTGGTTTTCGATTCCACAATATAGGCGGAGACCGGTACCGCCTTCTTCTGGGACTGGGTGACAAGTGGGGGTATTCGAAGTCGATTCTGTTGCCGCCAGGTAAACCTGTTTCGTTATCGATTGAGTTCAATCGCAACGACATCTTTATCCGATCCAACGGAGTCGCAGTGGATGACATGCACCTCCCTTCGCCCATGGCCGATACGTCCGGCCCAATCACTCTCGGATCGTGGATCGATGGCGCATGCCGCTTCACGGGAACAATTTCGTTTTTTCAAATTATCGATCTGGACAAAGTTCAGTGAAACACCGGCTTTCGCCGCTCTTTATTGCGCTGGCTACCTTAGTTGTTTTGCCGTTTGCGATGCCCGAAAGGATGCACCTGCTTGTGTTGCGCGCGAAGGATCAGGTGGAAGTCGCACACGGCTGCAGTGTGTTTGCGCCCGGCATCCTGGATGGCGAAGGTCGATTTGAAAAGGCAAGACGCGAAATCTTTGAGGTTCAGAGGGATGGTCCTCTTACGATGTATGACACGCCGATCGGTTCGATTTGGTATCCCACGGCTGCGTGGACTCTACCTGCTCTGGTGGAGATGAACCAAGCTGACCAATACCGGCTGCGGTCCACCGTCAAGCCGGGAGATATCGTGCTTGATGTCGGAGCTAATGTGGGCACCGAAACACGCGCCGCCTTATCCGCCGGCGCTGGTTTGGTGATTGCTATCGAACCGGAGCCGTTGAGTCTCGAATGCCTCCGGCGGAATCTGTCGGCGGAAATTCGTGAAAAGCGTGTTGTGATTGTGCCAAAGGGCGCGTGGGACAAAGAAGAGATATCCACATTGCACTTAGACCCTGCCGATGCGGGAGGCGCCAGTTTTATGTGGCAAAAGAGCGATCGGGCCATACAGGCTTCTCTGACCACGGTCGACCGGCTGGTGGCTGACCTGCGTCTTCCCAAGGTCAATCTCATCAAGTTTCACGTCGAAGGCGCGGAAAAGAAAGCGTTGCTGGGCGCTGCCGAAACGATCCGCAGATATCATCCGCGGCTCGCGATCTCGCTTGAGCACCATCTGGATGACGGAGATGTGCTAACCGCCGCCGCGCGTGAGATATGGCCTGGTTATCACGTGCAATTCACTCCTTGCACCAAGACGTTTAACCTGATCCATCCGGGAGTGGCCTTTATGGCGCCATGAACCGGGCCTCACTTACCAAATGGCGTAAACACGGTTCGTGGGATCAGCGTTATGAGGCGGTGGCGATGCTGGCGTTGTGGGCGGCCCCGATGATCGCGATCTCGTCCGTGGTGGGGACGATCTCGAAAAGGCTGCCCTGGAGAGGGGTCATTTTGACCATGTCATGGAGGTATTGAAGAAGAAGGCCGGTATCGACGTGTTGGGAGTTCGGGCCGGAAATGTAGAACTTTCCGCAGCCTTCGAGATGAACGCTGGTGGCAGTGGCGGCAGCGAGGGCGCGGTGCCAAGTTTTCACGAAAGAGGAGCAGCGCGCGTCGCCCGCCGCGGCGTTGGCGAACACCTCCTCGGGTTCCAGATCCAGGAAACGGAGACGCATGGCGCGGTTTCCCATGATGCCTTCCAGATGACCTTTACCGCCACAGCCACAAAACTGCTCTTTCGGATCCAGCGACACCACCATATGACCGCCCTCGCCGGGGCCATCGGTTTGGGGATAGCGGCCGAAGCCGACGCCGTGACCGAGGGTCCAAACGCGGATCAGCTTTTCGAGGTGCCCGCGGGTGGCGGCGATGCCCGCCGCCGTAGCGTCGGCATCATTCAGGATATGAGTGTTCGCCAAGCCAACCCGGGCAAGTGCATCCCGAAGTTTCAAGCCCTTGATCTGGGGAAGGTTGGGGGATTCCTCGATGACTCCGTCGCGAGCGATTCCGGCAACGCCGATGCCTATGGCTTCAGCGGAATCGAGCGCCACGGAGTTGGCCAGACATGCGGCTTCAATGCGTTCGCGAAGCACTTGAGCGATATCGGCATTGGGAAGGGTGTGAAGGCCGGCCGAGGAGTGGACCTGTCCTACGAGGCGGTGATCTTCCACAAGACCAACCGCGATGCCATCCGCTACGAGAACGCCGATTCTCATCTGTTTTGCATTGTATCGTCAGTAGCCTGCCGGTGGCGGATTTGGGAGTAGTCCCGTGAGTCAGTTGAATTTGGCAAGCTTATTGAGTCCATTGAAGGCCGCGGCTTTGTAGCATTCAGCGAGGGTAGGGTAATTGAAGACTGTTTGGACGAAGTAATCGACTGTGCCATCGAGGATCATAACGGCTTGGCCGATGTGGAGGAGTTCGGACGCGCCCTCGCCGATGATGTGAACGCCGAGGAGCTTGCGGGTTTCGCGATGGAAGATTAGTTTGAGGCGGCCGGTGGTATCGCCACGGATCTGACCGCGCGCGATTTCACGGTAGAAGGCCACGCCCACTTCGTAGGGCACGTCTTCATCGGTGAGCTGTTCTTCGGTCTTTCCCAGGAACGAAATTTCCGGGATGGTGTAGATGCCGATGGGGTAATACGCGGGATTCGAGTGAATGACGGAGCCGAACGCGTTGGCGGCGGCGCTGCGTCCCTGCTCCATGGAAACGCTGGCAAGCGAAGGGAAGCCGATGACGTCGCCGGCCGCGAAGATATTGGGCTCCTTGGTGCGGAATTCCGCGTCGACGGCGATGCGGCCGCGGGGGTCGGCTTCGAGACCGGCGGCGGCGAGATTCAGCTCATCGACGTTACCCTGACGGCCGACCGCGTAAAGGAGGGCATCGCCGGAGAGCCGCTTATTGCTTTTCAAGTTGGCGAACACGCCGCCCGCCGGTGATTCTTCCACGCTGTCCACCTCTTCATTGAGGCGCATGGTGACGCGCTGGTCGCGGAGATGATAAGAGAGAGCTTCGATCATCTCGGAATCGGCAAATTCGAGTAGACGGGGGCGTTTTTCGACAAGGATGACGCGGCAGCCGAGAGTGGCGAACATGCAGGTGTATTCGACGCCGATGACGCCGCCGCCGACCACGATCAGCGATTTGGGGATCTCCGGCATCTGGAGGATCTGGTCGCTGTTGATGATGGTTCGGGCGTTGATGGGCACCTTAGGGGAATCGGCGGGCTTGGTACCGGTGGCGATGATGATGATTGGCGCGGTATATTCGGAGACCCCCCGCGAGTTAGTGACGCGGACGCTTGTTTTGCTAATGAAGCTGGCGGTACCGGTAAGGACTTCGATGTTGTTGCGGGAGAGCTGGGCGCTGGTGACGTCGATTTCGGTTTTGATCACATGCTGGACGCGGAAGGAGAGATCGGCCATGGTGATCTTGTCCTTGACGCGGTAGTTCGTGCCGTAGATGGATTGGAAATTGAAGCCGGAGAAATGCATAACAGCTTCCCGCATGGTCTTGGACGGGATGGTGCCGGTTTCAATGCAGGCGCCTCCCAGGACTTCGCGGCGTTCGATGAGGGCGACTTTCTTGCCGGATTTTGAGCCTTGGATCGCGGCGCGCTGGCCCGCGGGTCCGGAGCCGATGACGATCAGGTCGAAGCTTTGCATTCAGTTAATGACATTGTACGGAAGATATCAGATATTGCGGGGAATCCCTTTACCGCCTATGTGAACGGGCATAGAAAAGGCCGCAAGAATGCAAGCCGGGGATTATGTCTGAAATAAAAATCAAAGTATACGGCGCGGACTGGTGCAGCATGACTACCCGGACCATCGAGCATTTGGAGGAAGTGGGGGCGCCGTTCGAGTATGTGGATGTGGACGAGGACGAGGCGGCGGCACAGTGGGTGAAAGATCAAAATGGGGGAAAAGAAAAGAAACCTACCGTCGATTTAGGAGGGAAAGTTCTAACGGAGCCGAGCAATGCGGAGTTGGACGTTGCGCTGAAAGCCGCGGGTCTGTTGTGAGTAATAAGATTTGAAGATGGACCTTTCGCGCCGGAATTTCCTGGGAGTTACCGGGGCTTCTCTACTGAGCGGGGCGGCTGGGATGACCCCGGCGCACAGCCTGGGGGCGCTTCTGGATGGTACGGGATTAATTCAGATTCAGCCCGGTGAATTTCAGATGGGCTCCATCCGGGGATTGGCGGACGAACAGCCAGTTCACCGGGTTCGGATCGGCAAACCGTTTGCGATCGGCAAATTTGAAGTGACTCAATCGCAGTGGGACACGGTGATGCGTGAGGCGCATGGAGGACCGGACGTGGAAACAACGGTGTCGGCGGGAAGCAACACCATCAGTTCCAATCCCAGTTTCTTTAAGGGCGTGAAGCTGCCCGTGCACAACGTGTCCTGGGACGACGTGCAGGTGTTTCTCGGTCGATTGAATCAGCGGGACCCGAAGAACAGTTACCGCCTGCCTACGGAAGCGGAGTGGGAATACTGCTGCCGGGCGGGTCAGGCCGGGGCGATTGCCAATCTGGATTCGGTGGCCTGGTTCCGGGGGAACGCGGCGGAGCAGGTGCACGGGTGCGGGTTGAAGGAACCGAATGCCTGGGGCTTACACGACATGTACGGGAATGTCGCGGAGTGGGTGGAGGATTGGTATCGGTTCGACTACTACGCCGGGAGCCCCCTGGCTGACCCGGCCGGACCGAAGACCGGTTCCTATCGCGTTTACCGGGGCGGTTGCTGGTTCGATGACGCTTCAAATTTTCGAGCGTCGTTTCGCGCGTTTGATTTTCCGATCAGCCGGTTTTATCACGTGGGCTTTCGAGTGGTGCGGACACCGGCGCCGGCGCGAGGATTGTGAGGGCTTGGCCGGTCCGTGCTATCTGGTAAACACCTTCTCCAGTTTGTCGACGCCCTCCAGTAAAGCGGACGCAGTCTTGTTGTAATTCGCCGGCGTCTTCGCGTTTTGAAGCTGAGTCATTAAGGTATCGAACTGCTGCGCCTCCGCCGAGCCGCCGTGCGTCTCAACCGATGGCCGGACTCGATCCCACGTACTGCGCATCTCGGCGACAGCGGTTTGCAACTTGCTTGAGTCTTTAGCCGCCGTCCAGACTTCCAGCTCCCGGCCATAATAGTCCAACTTCACCACATCGACCGGAATCTTGGGGTTGAATGGCTGGCTCAGATTGGCCGCGATTAACGTCACCTGGTTCGCCTCGCGCATAGCGGCCACCCGGTTCTTACGTGCCACAGCTTTATCGAGCGAACCGATTTGAGCATCCAGATGGTCTTCTTCCGTGGTCGCATTGGTTACATCCGAACGTAACCGGTGAGCGGCATCTTTCAAGACGCCGAGTTTCGCGGCGGCCGTGGTCCAAGTTCCCGCCTTTGCCGCGTCGTAGATGTTTTCTCCATATTCGCCAACATTCGCGAGAGAGGATGGAACGGGAGCGGCGCTTGAACGGGTTGGGGTTGCGTTCGCGGGCTGGGTGGTGTTCTCCGGGTGTGGCTTTGCCGCGTCCGGAGATGTCGAGCATGCCGTGATCGTGAGCAGACTGGCGGAGACGAGCAAACCTTTGCTACGCCGCCATTGTAAAAGGGACATCGTTTTTCTCCTAAGCAGTAGTTCACTCCTGGACGGGGCGCGTCCGTGACTACCGAGCAACTTGCCATGAGCACTAGATTGGCCGCTAAAAATAAACCGGTTATCAGGATGTGACCCGTGATACAGTTATGGCCCAAGCTGGCCTCTATGAAAAAAGCTCAGATACTTCGTTCTCGATTTTGGAGCCTTTCGATTCCATTGGCGACATGGGGGGTCATGCTGCTCATTCTGTCTTTGCCTACGCCGCCGGCGTTCGGCCAGGGTGGTGAATCGACGATTACGGGTGTAGTGAACGATTCCACCGGGGCTGTGATCGCAAAGGCCGCGGTCACGTTGACGAATCAGGAGACAGGCGAAAAACGAGTTACTGAGTCCAATAACGGCGGATTCTTTGCATTTACGGCGGTTCGGCCTTCCACTTACACTGTGGGCGTGAACGTAACCGGTTTCGGCGCATTTACGAAGAAAGGGATCGAAGTACATGCTTCCGAGCAGATCTCAGTGAATGGAATCTCTTTACGTCCAGGGGATACCGCGAATTCCATTGACGTTTCCGCGGAGGCGAACTTGGTTCCGACCGACTCTGAAGCTAAGGGTGAGCTAATTACGTCGCGTCAGATTGAGAACCTTGCCATACAGGGCCGTAACACGGTCGAATTGTTGAAAATCGTGCCCGGCGCGGTGAACTTCGGCGGATTCTCCGGTGAATCGGTGCAGACACAAAGCGGCACGAATCAGTTCGCCATCAATGGCATCCGGCCGGATTCGATCTCGAACATCTTTGACGGCGCCAACGTACAGGACCCGGGTTGCAACTGCGGAGCTTTCGCGACGCCGAACCGCGAGATGATCTCGGAAATCAAGATTCAAACGTCGAACTTCGGCGCGGAGAATCTGGGCGGACCTGTGGTGGTACAGTCCATCAGCAAAAGCGGCACGAAGCAGTTCCATGGAGAGGGCTACTATTCGATTCGGGATGCGGCGCTGAACGCAAATGACGCGAGCGCGAATGCGGCGGGGATCGCTAAGCCGCAAACACGTTTCCAGTATCCCGGTTTCAACGTGGGCGGCCCAGTGATTATTCCCGGAACCAATTTCAACAAGAACCGGGACAAGTTATTTTTCTTTGGAGGGATGGAATGGCAGCGGCAGCAGTTTGCCGGTTCCGTGAGCCGCGCCTTCGTGCCGACGGCGGCGATGCGGACGGGGGACTTCAGCGAATTGGCGGTGGCGAACCGGTTGACGGGCCCCTTCGGACAATCCGGCACGGGAGCGGTAAACCCTCCCTGCGATCCGGCGACGGGTCCTCTGGCTTCCTATTGCGCGGGCGCGTATAAGATTTTGCCCAGCGCGTTCGACCAGGGCGGTAAGGCGCTGTTAAATTTATTTCCAACACCGAATCTGGATCCGGGTTCGCACAACGGCAACAATTTCGGCAGTTCGGCGGTCAACACGGATAACCGGCTGCAGAGTCTGATTCGCGTAGACTACAACATCAGCGATAACACAAAGCTTTACGCGCGTTACAACCGGGAGATTGAAGATATCGGGCGGCCCTATGGTCTTTGGTGGGCCGGCAGCGTTCCGTATCCGAGCAACATTCTGGGCCACACAGTGGGCAACTCACTTTCCACCAGTCTTGTGAATATCATCAGTCCTTCGCTTACGAACGAAGTGGTTGTCGCGGTGGGCCGCCTGGTGTTCGGCAACACGCTGGCGAATCCTAAGGCGGTGGACCCCGTTGCAATCGGTTATAACCACAAGCAGATCTTCCCGGTGAAAGACGGGCTGTTTCCGAATATCACATTCAACGATGTGAACGGCGGCGGCATATTCCAGACCGCGGGAGGGTTTGAGAACGGGTCGAATCCGGCAAGTAAATGGGTGAACAGCGCAGCCGAGAATGTGTCGTGGGTGAAAGGCAAGCACCTGACCAAGTTCGGCGTTTACTATTCCTACATCACCAACGATCAATCGAGTCCGCATCCGGGGAATGCATGGAATCAGGGCGAACTGACCCTGGGCGTGGGCGGGAACAAACTGTCGAGCGGCAATTCGATCGCCGATCTTCTGCTTGGCCGGTTGGCGGGATTCCAACAGGGATCACCATCGCCGCACGCGATTCTGGCTAAGAACGAGCTTGATTTCTATGGGCAGGATAGCTGGCGAATCAGTTCGCGGCTTACCGTCAACTATGGACTGCGGCTGTATCATCTGGGCCGGATGTACGATAAAAATAACTTGTTCCCGATCTTCGATTCAGGAGCGTACCAAGGTCCTATCTGCAGCAATCCGGGAATCGCGGGTTGCGGCACAGGACCGGGGCAGAATCCATATACGGGAGGCACGGCTCCTCTTTCCGCCTACTCGGGAATTTTCACGAACAAAACCAGCGGTAAGGTTTCAAGGTCCGGTTCGCAGACACCCTTTGCGGAATTCGGGCCGCGCATCGGTTTCGCTTACGATTTCGGCGGCCATGGCAACACGGTACTTCGTGGCGGCTTCGGAATTTATTACAACAGCGATCATGACAATCCTGTGTACGATTCGGAGTCGAATCCACCAACTGCCTTCGGCTACCAAGCGCCGGGCGCGATTACGCTCAACCAGATTGACGGGCTGGTTCCGGCCGCCACAGTCAGTTCGCTTTCCGCGATCCTCGATCAGAACAATAACAAGCTTCCGAGCGTTTGGCAGTACAACCTGACCATCAGCAAGCGCCTGCCATGGCAGATGGCAAGCGAGTTCTCGTATGTGGGGAACCAAAGCCGTAACCAACTTGCGGCGGGAGTCAATATTAATGTTGTACAGCAGGGAGCGGAATTGGCCGGCAATGCAGCGGGGCTCTCCTTGAGCGACGACGCCTTCAGGAAATACGCGAATTACAGCACGATCAACGTAATACGGAATAACCTAAGCTCGAACTACAATGCTTTCCAGGCAACGGCCCACAAACAGGCGGGGCGTTTGAATTTCAGCGCGGCTTACACGTTCAGCAAGGCTCTCGGGTTGGGGGATGGACAGAACGGGGCTGACTCGTCAACCTTTGATCCGTTCGATCCACGAGGGCGCAGCTATGGCCCGCTGCCGTACGATCGCACGCACCAGGCGCAGTTTTCCTACATCTATCAACTCCCGTCTCTCCCTTCCACTTCGAACCTGCTGGCTAAAGGGCTGCTGGACGGCTGGTTGATCTCCGGCATTACGGTGTTCGAAAGCGGCGCGCCGATTCGGACTGTGGGGCTCAGTTCCAGCAGCGGCCTTGACCTGAGCGGCCGTGCCATCGCCGGTACCCCGGACACCCGCGTGGGTCCGCAGCTGGTCTGCAATCCAACCAACAATCTGGGCCCAAATCAGTTATTCAACGCGAGTTGCTTTGCAGCTCCGACTCCGGGCCATAACGGAACATATGAACTTCCGTATATTCGGGGACCTCACACAACCAGCACCGATCTTTCAGCGCACAAGGAATTTGCGTTTACGGAGCGGTACAGGGCGCAATTTCGTTTTGAAACGTTCAATACGTTCAATCATCCCTTGTGGAGTAACTTCAATACGAGTTTGGACTTCGGCAAGGATGGAAAAGTTCAGAATGCCGGCAACGTGGGGTATCTGAACGGAAAAACAGGGCACAGAACGGTTCAGCTTGTGGTGAAGTTTTTGTTTTAGGATGAGGCTGGAGCGCCGGGGATATCGACGATCGCAGTTCCGTATTCTGGTGCTGGCGTGCGCGGTGTCGTATGACGCTACCGCGTCGGGAACAGTTACGGCGGAGAGCCACGCACAACAAGGCGCGGCTCTGCAGCAGGCGGGGAAGTTTCGGGGTGCGGTGGACGAGTACCGGGCATCTCTCAAGCTGAAACCCAGCCAACCGGCGGTGTTAACGAATCTGGGCGTCGCGCTGGCGCGGTTGGGAGAATATCCGGAGGCGATCGCGAGCTATCGGGAGGCGCGGAAACTGGACCCGCACATGGAAGCGGCGCAGATCAACCTCGCACTTACTTACTACAAGCTGATGCGCTGGCCAGACGCGGCTGCGGAATTGTCCGGGTATCACAATGCGCATCCAACAGATTTTCGCAGCGGCATTCTGCTGGCCGACTGTTACCTGCAACTCGATCAGTACAAGGATGCGATTGAGGTGGCGGCGCCTCTGGAGGAACTGAACCCGGCAGATCCCGGGTTGGCGTATGTGCTCGGCACGGCTTACATCCGCGATCATCAGGAACAGAAGGGGACTCCGCTGATCGACAGGATTATGAAACGCGGCGACGCGCCGGAAGTCCACATGATGTTGGGTGATTCGCTGACGCTGGTTCGCGAACAAAAAAAGGCGGTGGCGGAATACCGGCGGGCGCTGGAAATGGATCCGAACCTGCCGCTTGCCCACTTACGAATTGCGGAAACGTCGCTGGCTCTGGGGGACTTGGCGGCGGCGCTGCCTGAATTCAAGGCCGAGTACAAGCAGAACCCGAATAACTTCGACGTCAACTTCTATTTAGGTTATCTTTACAAACAACAAGACGATATCGAGCGGGCGAAACCGTTCTTTGAACGCGCTTATGCGATGCGGCCCGAGACCTTTCAGCCAAATTTTCAATTGGCTGTACTGGCAAGCAACCGGGGGGACACAGCGGAAGCGCGGCAACGGCTGGAACGCGCGAGTCACGAGTATCCTGACCAGGTGGAAGCGCATGTTTTGCTGGCCCAAGTGTATTTCAAACTTGGACTGAAAGAGCAGGGGATGCGCGAGCAAACGGAGATTGCGCGTTTGAATGAGATCAAGCAGCAGGAGCAGCTTTCCCAGAACAAAGCGGAAGCCGCAAAAACGCCGAAGAGGTAGAGCGTGACCCGCCGTGCGCTGTTGCAGGCCATGGGAGCTCAGCTGGTTTCGAAGGACGCGATATTCGAAACGATACCGGCCGGCCGGAGTGGAATTCATTGGGTTCACGATAACGGGCGTTCGCCGAATAGCTATATGCCCGAAACGGTGGGCGCGGGCTGCGCTTTTCTCGACTATGATAACGACGGCTGGATGGACATCTTTCTGGTCAATAGCGGACCCTGCGATCTGTTCCAACCAAAGAAGCCGTTGCGGCACGCGCTCTACCGGAATAACCGGAATGGAACCTTCACCGATGTTACGGAGAGTGCCGGACTCCACAAGAATGGGTCGTTCGGCATGGGAGTGGCAGCGGCGGACTACGATAACGACGGTTTCACCGATCTTTACATCACCGGATATGGGAGTAACTTTCTCTACCACAACAACGGAGACGGAACATTTACGGATGTGACCGCAAGGGCAGGGGTTTCGGCGCCGGGTTGGTCGACCTCCGCAGTGTGGTTCGATTACGACAACGATGGACTTCTCGATCTTTTCGTTCGCAGTTTCGTTCGCTACGGACCTGGCGATAACGAGAAGTGCCGAACCAAAGAGGGCAAGCTGGGATACTGCTTCCCGCAGGTTTATGAAGGGCGCGCCAGCTTCCTGTTTCACAACAACGGGGACGGCACATTTACCGAGACAGGACATCTGACGGATATCGGCAAGTCGTTGGGAAAATCGCACGGCGTGGTGGCGACAGATATAAACAATGATGGACTGTTGGATCTATTTGCCGCCAACGACACGATGCCGAACTTTCTTTTTGTGAACCGCGGGGGCGGCAAGTTTGAAGAGATGGGCTTGGCCTCCGGTCTGGCGTATGGCGAAGACGGGAATGCACGGGCAGGCATGGGCGTAGATTCAGCGGACTTCGACAATGACGGACGAATGGACTTGTTTGTGGCAAACGTGGACCATGAGCGATTTTCGATTTATCACAACGATGGCGCGGAGACCTTCACGGATTACGCGAGGAAATCTGAGATCGGTTCCGCAACACGCATGCTGAGTGGATGGGGGTTGAAGTTTTTCGATTACGACAACGACGGAAACGAAGACTTGATTCTGGCGAACGGGCACCCCGATCCCTTGGCCGACGTTCATGAGGTGAACGTCAGCTACCGGGAGCCCTTGCTGCTGTTTCGCAACTCAGGACATGGATTTGAAAACGTCAGTTCACGCGCCGGCGAGGCTTTTGGTCAACTATGGACGGCCCGGGGGCTGGCGGTAGGAGATTTCGATAACGATGGCGGAGTAGACATTCTCATCAGCAACAACGGTGGAGCGCCGCTTCTGCTACACAATCGTGTTGGAGCGAAGAACAATTGGCTGGGGGTTCGCCTGCTCGGGAAAAACTGCAACCGAGAGGCGGTAGGCGCGCGCGTCACGTGGAGCTTTGGAAACGTGCGCCGCACAAGATTAAAAACTGCCGGAGGGAGCTTCCTTTCTTCACACGATCCGCGGATGGTGCTGGGTGCAGGTCCGCGGAACGCGGTGGATCGGGTCCAGGTGCAATGGCCCCTCCCCTCCGGCCGGGTTGAACAGTTTGAGCATCTTCCGCGCAATACTTACGTCGCGCTGAGAGAAGGGTCTGGCGCTTTGTAGGAAGGACCGGCCGTTTGGCCGGTCGCCGGAATCAGACTGCGATGGTTGCTGTGGAATTCTCGCCCTGCTGTTTGCCGAAGTGCTCTTTAAATCCAGGAATAGCTTCGTCCAGAAATTCGACGGCCTTGCCCGAGGCGAGACCGGCCAGAGCTCCCTTGACGTTTTCCCAGGTTTCCAAGGTCTTACTGGGTTTGGAGGAGCCGCCCTGTTCGTAAGTCTCCGATGACTTGCCGCGCGAACGCGAACGCTTGCCACCGGCCATAGTGGCCAGAAGCAGACCGCCGCCGAACGCGACGCCGATCATCGTCATCGGGTTCTTTTCGAAATAGCCGCGCCAATCCGTGAGCGACTTTGCCTTATTCTCGAGCTCGTTCAGATGGCTGCCGAGATCGTCTCTTTGAATCGCGATTTCCCGTTTTATTTGGTCTGTGCTTTCGCCCATTCCACGTTCTCCTTTACTGAAGCTATCGTTTGTTCGGGTGCATGAACCCGCTTAAATTCTTTGATGCCGCCCAGGACCAGGAAAACCGCAATCGCGCCTACCACAACGGCGACAATGAGAGCGGCAACCCACGAAGGTACAACCATGGCGAGAAGATACATACAACAGAGGAGTAAAAAACCCAGTGCGTAGAGCGCGAGCGCCGCACCCGCAGCAAGAGATTTCGAAGCTTTACCGGCTTTTCCGATCTCTTCCGTCGCCTCGGCTTTCGCAAGGCGAACCTCCGATTTGACGATCTGTTGGATGTTGGCGACGATGTCCTGCAAAACTGAAGCGATCGATCGATCGGCGTCGTAAGCCATAGATGTCCTCAGTCGTTGCTGGTAAACGCTCGACCGGCGAGGAATCCGATCACGCCCGCGGCGATCAGTGACTGGCCGGGATGGGATTTCACGAAGGACTCCAGATCCGACATCATGGCTTTGGTGTCATGGCTACGAACATAGTCAGCCGAGGCCTCAAGCTTGTTCGCTGTATCGTGAACCAGTCCGGTAACCTTCTCGCCACCCGGCACTTTGGAAGAATTGTCCTGTAGCGTGGACGCCGCGCTGTGCAGCATGTTGGCGGCGGATCCGCGGTTGGAGTCAATGGTGTCCGCTGCCTTTTGTCCGAATTCGGATGCTTTGTCCTTGACGCTTGTCTTGGCTTCGGTAATCGAAGTCTTCACCTGATTGGCGGCGTCGGACGCTTTGTTGGAAAGATTCGAGGTAATGTCGTTTTCCGGCATAAAATCTCCTTGGGAATAGTGGTTCCGCCGAAAATATGGCATTCGAAGGGCCACTGGAGAATTGGAAATGAACGGAGTCGCACGGTGGGAAAGAACCCTGCGGCGAATCGCGGGCAGAGAGTTGTGAAATCGCGATATACTTTTGCCGGTAATGGAGGCAGGTCATGCGCGCGAAACAAAGTTTTATTCCGGTCGGGCTGTTTTTAATTCTTGGCGGGTGCGGTGCGCCGCCGCACGCTGCCAATGAGAAGTATTATCTGATTGCGACCAACATCAAGGTACCCTATTGGCAAACCGCTTTCGCGGGATTGGGCAAAGCTGCAAACCAGATGGGCGTGAAGGTCGAGATGACCGGTCCGGATACTTACGATCCGAAAGCACAACAGACGGAGTTCCGGCGGGTGGCGAATTTGAAGCCGGCGGGAATTCTACTCTCGGCCGGAGATCCCAAGTTGATGCAGCCGGAGGTCAATCAGGCTATTGAGAAGGGCGTTCCGGTAATCACAATCGATTCCGACGCGGATGAAAGCAAGCGCCTGCTGTTTGTTGGCACGGACAACTACAAAGCGGGAACGATCGGGGGAGAGCGGCTGGCGAAAGAGTTAAACGGAAAAGGGAATGTGGTGGTGTTTACCATGCCGGAACAGATGAACTTGTACCAGCGGCTGCACGGCTATCAGGATGCGTTAGCCGCTCATCCGCAGATCAAGTTGGTACGGGTGGTCGATATCAAGGGCGACCCGCGGATTGCATTCGATCTAGCCGGAACCATTTTAGAACAGGGCAGCGGAAAGGTGGATGCGTTTGTATGCCTGGAGGCTCTGGCTTGTCCGGAGGTGGCGGAGGTTCTGGACCGGAACCATGTGCTGCATAAGGTAGTAATGGCGATGGATACGGATCCCCGGACCCTGGAAGGGATTCAAAAGGGAACGATTACGGCAACCATTGGGCAGAAGCCGTTCACGATGGCTTTCTATGGGCTCAAGATGCTGGATGACTTGCACCATCATCCGCTTACGCCTTTGGACGGAAACTGGGGACGCAAACCGTTTTCGCAAATCCCGCAATTCGTGGATACGGGAGCTACGCTGATTGACAAGAGCAATGCCGAGGGCTTTTTGAAGGCGCGCGACGCGGAAACAAAGCAATAGGCGCGCGTTTATCCGAACCGCGCCTAAACTTTTGCGCAGTGCTTGTCGAAAGCTTCGGTGAGGAGCTTGGCGATTTGGAAGGCGTCGCGGCGTTCGATTTCGTGGCGGTGCAGAACGTAAACGGGCTTGCCGTCCTCAAAGAGCGCGACGGACGGTGAGGACGGCGGGACGTCTTTCAGGAGCGAGCGGAGGTGCGCTACGGCCTGGTCATCACCGCCGGCGAAAACCGTTGCTGCTTTCTTAGGCTTGTTCTTGTGGTTGAGAGCCATGCCGATGCCGGGGCGCGCCTTGCCCGCCGCGCATCCGCAGACGGAGTTCACGACCATCAGGACCGTACCGGAGCCGGGGGCGAGAAGCCGGTCGACATCGGCGGGGGTACGCGCTTCTTCGATGCCGTAGCGGGTGAGGTCCTGCCGCATGGGCGCGATGAGTTGTTCGGGATAGGGCATCTGCTTCTAGGTTAACAGGCGGGAGCGAAAGAAGTGGGCTTGCGTATTCGTGGCGTGGGTATCGGGCCAGTATTGTTTCAGTTCGGGCGGGAGAATGGATCGGTATCAGTCAGTCGGTGATGGTGACCGTGGGGCCGTGGGGAGCTCCGACTTCTTCTATGCGGGCTATCGTGCTTTTGGCGAGACTGGTGAAGGCGGATGCGGGATTGAGTGCGATGGGTTTGCCGGTATCGCCGCCGATCCGGACCGCGGGGTCGAGGGGAAGTTCGCCCAGGAAGTGAACGTTCATTTGGGAGGCGGTACGTTTTCCGCCGCCTTCGCCGAAAACATCGATGCGCTCGCCTTTATGTTCGAGGTAGCTCATGTTCTCGACGATTCCCAAAATGGAGACTTTTACCTGTTCGAACATGTGGACGGCTTTACGGGCATCTTCGAGGGACACGGCCGAGGGCGTGGTGACTACGATCGCGCCGGTTACGGGAGCGCTTTGCATCAGGGTGAGTTGGACGTCGCCAGTGCCGGGGGGGAGGTCAATGAGAAGGTAATCGAGGGGCGCCCAATCGACGCCGCGGAGGAATTGTTGGATGACGCTGTGGAGCATGGGGCCGCGCCAGACCAGAGGCTTGTCGCTGGGGCTGAGGAATCCCATGGACATGAGTTTGACGCCGTGATTCTCAAGCGGGCGGATTCGGTCGCCATTCGCGAGCGGAGTGGAATTGATGCCCATCATCAAAGGGACGTTGGGGCCGTAAACGTCGGCATCCATGAGTCCAACTTTGTGGCCCTGGGCAGCGAGCGCGATGGCGAGGTTCACGGAAACCGTGGTCTTCCCTACCCCGCCCTTTCCGGAGCCGATGGCAATCAGGTTCTTGACGCCGGCGACCGGTAACTTTGGTTGTTGCGGCTGTTGAGGGCCCATGAGCATCCAGTCTAGCGGTTTCGGAAAGATCCCCGTGATACTCTGATGTTTCCCATAATTTCCTGAAAGAAAAATGATTCGCGCCGTGAAAGGAATGAGAGACCTTCTGCCTCCGCAGACCGCGGTGTGGAACCGCGTGGAGCGAGTGGCGCGGGAGGTGTTTGCGGCCTATAACTA
>JALYXI010000209.1 GCA_030947245.1 Acidobacteriota bacterium | reverse complement strand
CTTTAGAACGTTTTAATGCGGATGTTGCGGAAAACATGAAACACCACGGGTTACAACCAGGGGACAGAGTCGCAATTATCGGTTCTTCAATAGCTGCTGCGCATGTTGGCCTGGAGCGCGCTCATATCGTTGCCGTGGTTCCGGAACGAATTTCACATGACGACACTCGTCGTGGACGTCCCTTGGAATTTTCATTTCCGAAACCGGATAATTTCTGGCGCAGCAGCCCACAAGCTCAGCAGCGCGTCTTCGAAGCATTTCGAAGTGTCGGCGCAAAGTGGGTGTTCGCGGACTGCGTTCCGGAGTGGGCGGACAGGACCGGATGGGAGTTAGCCGGAGGAGGGCACAAATTTAGAATCGGCGACCTTCCGTTCATTTATTACAAGAAGCTATGATTCCCGGGTTTGATCCCTGGCGCGAATTCTCCGTTTCCCATCCTCACAGATAATCGGTAAAGTTACCGCCGCCGACCGGCCATCCGCGTTTACTCGGCTGCCCGTTGCGAGGGCTTCAAGTATTTGTCATACCAGGCAAGATAACGCTCGTACCGGTCCTTGATGAAACTGGGCCGCGTGAATCCATGAAACTGGCCGGGGTAGACCACCAGTTCCGTTGGAACATTCAGGGTTTGCAGCGCTTGGTACATCTGTTCGCTACCCACAATCGGCACATTGAAATCCTTGTCGCCGCCCATGAAAAGAGTAGGGGTTCGAATGCGGTCGGCTTTAAAAAACGGATACGAAATCTTGATCCACGCCTCCGGATTCTTCCAGGGTGCGCCGATCTCGTTATCGTACTGATACGTATATTGGTCCACCCCGTACATCGCGATCTGGTTTGCGCTTCCCGCACCGCTGATCGCCGCTTTGAAGCGAGTGTCGGACGCAATCGTGTAATCCGTCAGAATTCCGCCGTAACTCCATCCGCCAATGCCCAACCGCTCCGGGTCCGCAACCCCCATCGCGATTACATGATCGACTCCGGCCAGCAGGTCGGCTACTTCTTTATTCCCCCAATCCGCAAAAATGCTTTGGCTGTATTCTGAACCGCGCCCTGCGCTCCCGCGGTAATTCACCTGCAGCACGGCATACCCGTGCGCCGCAAAGAACTGGCGCTCAAACTGGAAGGCGTGAGCGTCCTGGCCATTGGGGCCTCCGTGGATCCGCAGCAGGAGAGGAACCCTCTCTGCTTGCGCCGAATCCAGCGGCCGTGTCAGCAGTCCGTGAACTTCCGTTCCATCTTTGCTTTTGAAACTGACGTCTTCCGCGGGCGCAAGTTTTAGCTCGGCCATCAATGCCGTGTTGTGGTTGGTAAGCGGCCGGAAGCTCCCGCCTTCAAGAGCATAGATTTCAGCGCTCTTCATATCGCTGGAGACCAGCACAGCGGTGTGCCGGCCGCCCCTGCTTTGCCGTGCCACCACGCGCTCGCCGCCCAAAATGCGTTCTACCGAACCGTCCGAAAGGGAGACCCTTGCCGGGTACTCCGAACGGTCGTCTTCCACCAGCGCGACCAACGAACGTCCATCTTCAGCAAAAATAGGAGATCCCGCGGCGCGGTCCAGTTTGGCCGTCAGCACGCGCGGTGCGCCGCCCATAACCGGAACCACGGCAATGCGATTCAGATTGTATGCGTGATATTTGGGATCGCTGCCTTGCGTGTAGGCGATCAGCTTGCCATCCGGGCTCCACGCCAGGCGTCCCCCATCGCGCCCCGGGTGCGTGGTCAACCTGCGCGGCGTACTGTTTGGCCGCGAATCGGCCACGAATACATCGGTGTTCTCCGTGCGATCCCAATCCTTATCCTGATTACTGACGAACGCGATCTTGCCGCCGTCCGGCGACCAGGCCGGATTTTCTTCATCGTAAGCAGTGTCGGTGGTCAGAGGCTCTGCTTTCTTTGCCGCAATGTCGTACAGAAAGATTCGGCCCCGCGCCTTGCCGCTCAGATAGCCTTCCATGTCCTGCTTGAAATGGTAGCGGTCCAGAACGATGGGTTTCGGCGGAGGTTGCGCGGCAGCGGGTTTTGTGGGGTCCGGTTCCGGATCTTCGTTTTCGCGCAGAATCAGCGCGAGCCGTTTTCCGTCAGGCGACCATTCGCAGGCTGAGACTTTCTGCTTCAGCTCAGTCAGTTGGTACGCCTCCCCGCCGCGCCGGTCCAATACCCATACCTGATTGCCTTTCGCAACACCTGGCCGCGATGACAGAAACGATAAATACCGGCCATCCGGACTCCAGCGAGGTGAGCTTTCCGGTTCCGGACTGTACGTGAGATGAACGGACTCTTTCCCGTCCCAACTCACCATCCATATATCGCTGTTTCTCTTGTCGGCTACAGAATCGGCAACTGTGACCGTATACGCGATCCACTTGCCGTCAGGCGAAACTTGGGGATCGTTGACTTCCTGAAATCGGGACAGATCGGACAAACTGACAGGCCGGGGAGCTTGACCTTGTGCGAACGCAAGGAAGCCAGCCCAGCCGGCAAGAATACAGAAGCGCATGTCTCATACTGTGCCACACGCTTCACAGCACGCGCGGAAGGGCGGGTTAGTTAGCGGCCCCCAAGCTGAAACTCGGCGCGGCACCCGTGATCCACCCAGATTCCTTGCCGGTCCACTCCCCACGTTGTGCCCCGATCGCACGGCGTGCCGCTAATCTGGCGCACCAGCGTAATTCCCTCGGAGGTGTTCGCCGCGCAATAATGGCGGTTCCCATCATCGGAAGAGCACTTCACAGTGCCGCCGTAGCCTCCGTTATAGCCCTGGTTGTTGTACCCGTTCGCGCTGTCTCCGGCGCCGGTGGCAAACTCCGCCCGGCACCCGTGGTCCACCCAGATCCCGTTATTGTCGTATCCCCAGGATTCGTTATACCGGCACGGGCTGCCGCTAATTTGGTTCACCAGTCGAACGCCGCCGCGCGTATCGATGTTGCAATAGTGCCGCCGTTCATCGTCGGAATTGCAGCGGACACTCTGCTGGTTGAAGTTGCTGCGGTCGTGACCGCGGGGATCGTAATTGCCACCCGCGTTGCGCGAGACAAATTCAGCGCGGCAGCCGCGATCTACCCACACGCCGCGCTGATCGTATCCCCAGGTCCCGCCTTGTACGCACGCGGAGCCACTGATCTGGCGGCTCAAGCGGACCCCGCGCGAGGTGTCGATATCGCAGTAGTGCCGCCGGCCGTCGTCCGAAGAACAACGGACGCTGTCCTGGGCCGGCAAGAGCGGAAGCGAAGCAAAAATTGCGAATAATACGAATGTCGGGCGCATGCATGTCTCCAATCGGGCGCAAAAAAGCCCGGTGCGGTCTTACATGCACCGGGCGTTCCAAACCGATTGAAAGGTCCGCAGCTACATCTTTTTTGCCGCGATATCGTCGATCATCTTCTGGTGTTCCTGCAACGTCGGAAGGGTCTTGGCCGCAAAAGCTTTGATATCGCTGTCTTTGCCAGTCGTGGATTCCTTTTGGAAAGCGGCGATGTCCTTCTTGTGATCCATTACCATGTCTTTCACATACGCCCGGTCGAACGCAGCGCCCGAAAGCGAAGACAGTTTGGTGATGGTGGCTTGGTCTTTCGCATTCGGGCTCGTCGGAAAAGTCATATTTTTCGAAGCTGCAATCTGTTTGAGCTCGTCGTTCGCCTTACCGTGGTCGTCCACCATCTTCTGGCCGAAGTCCTTGACAGCCTGACTGCTGCCTTTGTCCTTGGCCATCTGGCCAAGCTGCACTTCCGTCATGCCACCGGATGCGGCCTCCATGGCGAACTTCGAGTCCATATTCATACCCATCTTGCCGGACTTATGATTCATCTTGTCCGAGTTGTCCTGCGCCATCGCGGCTCCGCCCAGTGTAAGAGCGGAAATGGCGAGCGCCGCGAAAGTCGCTTTCGTATTTTTCATAAAAAGGTCCTCACTCAGTCCGATGCAATCAAGCCGCCGCCGTTGTACGAAGCGCGGGCGGCGGAGTGAGCTATATCACGTGAGATCGCGGGTCAAGCCGGATGATGGTGCGAGCGAGAGGACTTGAACCTCCATTCCCTTTCGAGAGCCAGCTCCTAAGGCTGGTGCGTCTGCCAGTTTCGCCACGCTCGCAAGAAGTCTATTTTACGCCTCGCGCAGGTGTTTCGGCGAGCCAGGGAAAATCGGTCACGCGCAATTTCGCGGCTCCATAC
>JALYXI010000198.1 GCA_030947245.1 Acidobacteriota bacterium | reverse complement strand
CGTTGTAGTAGCTGGCACTTCCAAGCTTCGTGACACTGCCATTCGCGTTATGGTAATTGATGTTGCCAACCGGCCGACACCGAGACGTTGGCCTTCTGGATCGAAACCAGGTATTGGTCGTACTGTTTGTCGCTAAGGTCCCCGCAGTTTTTCCCCTCTGCGTCGCACTCTATTTGGTCTTTGGCATTAACGGTTGGCCCCGCCTACGTTTTGGGGTCCCGTGCGTCCGAAGCGCTCTGGTTCGATTGCCGCCCCGCCCTGGTGAATCCGCGCCCGAGTGAATTTGCCCGCAACCGATGGCGCTGTCATGCCGCGCCCGAATGCGCTGCTGGTCGAAGACGGCTGGTTTTGACTGGTCACCGGCGCCGGATCGGCCGACGGCGTAGCACCGGGGATGGCGGATCCGTACACACTGATCTTCGCCAGAAACGCATCCGAATCGCCGCCTCCGGGGTTTGGTTGCACTACCCCGTTGTTTGCCGGAAGGTCACCCGAAGCCGTACTGCCTGTCAGGTACACTTCCGCATACTGATCCAGCGCTACGCCAAGGGCGCTATCATCACCGCTTCCGCCGTAGTACGTGGAATAGTTCAAATTCAACCCGTTCGTGTCCAGTACCGAAAGGACGGCATCATAGCCGCCCGCGCGGTTCGGCTGAATCGCATCGCGCGTCACCGGATACTGGCTCGAGTTGGTATCTCCCGCGACATAGACATTTCCATTTGGATCCACAGCAATCGCGTTTCCGTCATCCGTTCCGTGCGAACCCAGGAAGGTGGCCCATGCGATGTTTTGGCCGCCCGGGAAATACTTCACGACGAATATATCCGCAGCCCCACCATTGAACCCAGTGTTGTAACTCTGATTTGGGATTGGGAAATCGCTTGATGCTGTAGTGCCAACCACATACGCATTCCCCGAAAGATCCACTGCCACGCCGCCCGCGCTATCGTCCCCGCTTCCGCCGATAAACGTGGAAAACAGCAACGTGGTTCCATCATTGGAAATTTCGCTCAGAAACGCATCCAGGCCGCCATGGCGCGAATGCTGATAGGGCGCTTTCGCCTGGGGAAAACTGTCTGAATTCGTCTGGCCCGCGATGTACGAGTTCCCATTCGAATCCACCGCAATGCCAAATGCCTGATCGTCGGAGCCGCCGCCCAGCAGAGTCGAAAACTGCGCCGCTCCGCTATAGTCGAACTTCACCACAAACGCATCTAAACCGCCGCGCAGATTGGATTGAGCGGCGCCCTGGCTGGTAGGAAAATCGGTTGACGACGCGGCTCCGGTCAAATATACGCTTCCCTGGCGATCCAAGGCGAGCGCGTAACCACGATCGTCCGTGCTCCCCCCGACATAGGTGGAGAACACCATTGAAGATGCCGCGGGGTCCAGGCGCACCACGAATGCGTTATTCGCGCCGTAGTTGGTGCTTTGAAACGCATTCACGGCAGGGAAATCCGTCGAAGCCGTGCGGCCGCCCACAAAGGCATATCCGTTCACGTCCACCGCAATCCCATTCCCGTAATCGTTGCCGGATCCGCCCAGGTCCGCCGTATACAGAAAAGCCGTTCCATCCGCCGAGACTTTACGCACCAGCACGTCCGCATCGCCGGCGGGAGTCGAAAACGTTACGCCCGTCAGGTACATGTTGGCCGCGCCGTCCGAAGCTACGGAGTGGCCCTCATCCGTATCCGTGCCCCCCAGAAAGCTCGAATACACCAGTACCGGGTCAATCACAAGCGGGGCCGCCCGGTCATAAGAGCCCACACGGAAACGCACCGTGTTCCCGCGCCCGATCTCGAAATCCCCGGCAACCGCTTGGCGAACTCCCGCCAGTACCTGATACACCACAGGCCTATGCTGGCTTAACTCCCCAGCGGAAGTCTTCAGCACTAGATTTCCTTCCGGATCGGTCCTCAGGCTGGAAACACCCTCGAAATGCATCCGAATCTGACGGGAATCGGCATGGGGCGCCACCACGAAATCGTACTCCAGCCGGGATTGATTCCCGTAGTACACAAGGTCGATTCCGGGGTAAACGGCGTCCATCTTAACCTGTGCAAAATTCGGGATTCCAGTCACCCATTTAGACGGGTCATTTCCCCGAAAATACGCGGAATGGCCCGGTAGCGGCGCACTCGCCTTCAGTTCCGCTCCGGGGGCGCAACCGGCCAGGGTCGTCCGGATCTCAGCCGCGCGCTTGCCTTGACGCAGCAACATGCGCGAACCGCTCCGGTCCAGCGTCAGGTAATAACCGGCGCCCCGGGCGACAAATTGCGCTGTTCCGGGCGCCTGTCCCCGGTTCGGTTCGAAAGTCAACGGAACCAGCTTCTGGTTCGCGCTCAACGGAACCGCCGCCTCTAAGCAAGCAGCTGCCAACACCAAACAAAAACCGAATGAGCATAGTCTTTTCATAAAGTTGACGGAATCGTGCAGAACAATTCCATCATGATGGAATCAGACGGAGCGCCGCAGGTTTCGTTTTTCTGATCGACTTAATCCGGTATTCATCTCCACTGTCCGGAATCGGCCGACGCAGGGGGCGTTGCTATACTGGAGCATTCTAATTGATCTATGCCGCTGAAACCGATCGCCGCCAATACAACGACGGAGAAGAAGATTTATCTGCTGAAACCGCGCGGTTTCTGCGCGGGCGTGGTACGGGCCATCGACGTCGTCAAAATCGCGCTCGATCTCTACGGGCCGCCGGTCTACGTCCGTAAGGAGATTGTTCACAACAAGCACGTGGTGGAGGAGTTGCGGCAGGCCGGAGCCGTTTTTGTCGAGGAAGTGGACGAAATCCCCGTTGGCGCGCGCGCGATCTTTAGCGCCCACGGCGTGTCTCCCGATGTACGGCGGGAGGCGAAATTGCGCAGCTTGCAGGTGATCGACGCCACTTGCCCGCTCGTCACCAAAGTTCACTTGGAAGCCGTTAAGTTTGCTCGCGAAAATTACACGATCGTCTTAATCGGCCATAAAGATCACGACGAAGTCTCAGGTACCCTTGGCGAAGCGCCCACCCGTTCCGTCTTGGTCGAAAACGTTTCCGATGTCGATGCCCTGAACCTTTCCGATCCTACTCGCGTAGCTTATCTAACGCAGACTACGCTTAGCCTGGATGAAACTACGCATATCGTCGAACGGCTGAAACAGCGCTTTCCCATGATCCAGGGCCCCAAATCGCAGGACATCTGCTACGCCACGGAAAACCGGCAAATGGCGGTGAAAGGCGTGGCTTCGTTTTGCGATCTGCTGTTGGTGGTGGGCTCCGGCAACAGTTCCAACTCGAAGCGCCTGGTGGAAGTGGGCGGCAACTTCGGAGTTCGCGGATATCTCGTCAACGATTGGAACGATGTAGATCCCGCTTGGCTCGTCGGCGTGAAGAATGTAGCCGTCACCGCCGGGGCGTCCGCCCCCGAACATCTGGTGGAAGAGCTGGTGGAGGCTTTGCAAGGAGAGGGATTCACCCAGCTTGAAGAAGTAGAACTGGTGGAGGAAGACGTCCGTTTCTCGTTGCCGGGTGAGTTGCACGGCCACGGTCTGGCGCAAATCGCTACCCGATGATGGGCGTCTCGTTAAGGACTCCCCTCCTCTCCGCCGTTTCCGAAAGCATCTTACGAGCCGCGGAGCTTCTCTCGAACAAGCAGCATCCGAGCGGCTACTGGTGCGCCGAACTGACCGCGGACACCACCCTGGAATCCGACTTCATCCTCCTGCAGTTGTGGATGCATCCACCTGTCAATGGCGTCTGGACGTTTGCCGCGACGGATGTGGTTCGAAAAGCGGTCCGGTCCATCCTGCGCCGTCAGCTTCCCGATGGCGGCTTCAATATTTACGTTCAAGGCCCCTCGGAAATCTCGGCCAGTTGTAAGGCTTATTTTGCGCTCAAAGTAGCGGGCGTCTCCGTAATGGATGAAGCAATGGCACGCCTGCGGGAACGCATCCTGGCCCTGGGCGGACTGCAGTCCGCGAACAGCTACGTCAAGGTGAATCTCAGCCTTTTCGATCTTTATCCGCGCGAGCACACTCCCAGTATTCCGCCCGAGCTCATGCTCCTGCCGGGTGGCATCATCTATCAGATGTCGTCGTGGACCCGCGCCATCATCATCGCGCTCGCCATCGTACATTCGTCCAATCCCAAGCGCCCCGTTCCCAGCGGATTCGATCTCGAAGAGCTTCACCTCCCCGGGAAGACTCTCGCCCTTCCGAGCGATGAGCCCTGGCTCACTCTCCGCAACACATTCATTCAATCCGACCGCATCCTGAAACTTTGGGAGAAGTACGGCTTTGCCCGCATTCGGCGCAGTGCCACCCGCAAGTGTGAGCACTGGATGGTGGAGCACCTGAAACACTCCGATGGTTTGGGCGCGATCTTTCCGTCCATGGTGTACGCCATTATGGCCTTCGACGTCCTGGGATATGCCGAGGATCACCCGATGCGCAAGGAAGCTGTGCGGCAAGTCGAGAATCTGGTGGTGGATGATGGCGAGCGGTTCTTCCTGCAGCCTTGCTTTTCCCCGGTTTGGGATACCGCCATCGCCAGCTACGCAATGGGCGAGGCTCACGATTCCCTTTCCTCCGTAACCGGTCTTCCAGCCATCCAGCAACGCTCCGCCGATTGGCTGATCTCAAAGGAAATTCGCCGTCCCGGAGATTGGAGCGTGAAACGTTCTTCCACCGAACCTTCCGGCTGGGCTTTCGAATTCCGCAATGATCATTACCCGGACATCGACGATACCGCCATGGTGTTGTTAAGCTTCGTGCACGCCCGCGCGAAGAATGCGTCGGCCCAGTCCGCCTGCGAGAAGCGCGCCGTGAACTGGCTTCTGGCTATGCAATCCCGCGACGGCGGCTGGGCTGCTTTTGACGTCGATAACAATTGGGAAATCCTCAGCTACGTTCCCTTCGCCGATCACAACGCGATGCTCGATCCCACCTGCCCCGATATCACAGGCCGCGTGCTCGAAGCCCTTACCGCGCAAGGTTTGACTCGCTCGGACCCCGCTGTTCAAAAGGGTGTCGATTACTTGGTTCGTACGCAAACTGCCGACGGCAGCTGGTATGGCCGCTGGGGAGTCGCATACATCTACGGTACCTGTTTCGCTCTGCGAGGCTTGCAGGCCGCTGGCGAAGACGATCACGAGCCGCACGTCCAGCGCGCCAATGAGTGGCTCCGGTCTATTCAAAACGCCGATGGCGGATGGGGTGAAAGCTGCGCCAGCTATGATAATGGCATTTACACGGGCGCATCCTCAACTCCGTCCCAAACCGCGTGGGCGATACTGGGCCTGATCGCAGGCGGGGACACCAACAGCTCCAGCCTGCAGCACGGAATCGAGTACTTGGTGGAAACCCAGGCAACCAGCGGCGAATGGCCGGAAAAGCTGTCCACCGGAACCGGATTTCCCAAAGTGTTTTACCTCAATTATCATCTCTACCGCCTGTATTTCCCGCTCCTGGCCCTCACGGCCTACGCCAAAACCCGGCCCCAGGAGCGGTAATCGTGAAGCCCGCCCTGGTCACGGGCGCGTCCGGATTCCTGGGCCACCATGTCGCCCGTCTTCTTCTCGATCGCGGCCGGCCCGTGCGCGCTCTCGTTCGTCCCGCCAGCGAGTTGCGCGGCCTTCCCGAAGCCGAACGGGTCACCGGAGATTTGCGCGACCCGGCCTCGCTTGAAGCCGCCGCGGAAGGCTGCGAAGTCATTTATCACGTCGCTGCGGACTACCGCCTCTGGGCCAAAGACCCAACCGAACTCTACAGCAGCAACGTGGATGGCACCCGGAATCTGATTGCCGCCGCGAAAAAGCAAGGCGCCTCGCGTATGGTCTATACCAGCACCGTAGGATGCATTGAGCCGCCCGACGAATCCCAACCGGTTTCAATCGGCCATATGCCCGGCGCCTATAAAAGGTCCAAGTTTCTCGCCGAACGGATCGCTCTCGAGGAGCGCGAGCTTCCGGTAGCGATCGTGAATCCCACCGCTCCCATTGGCGATTATGACGTCAAGCCGACCCCGACCGGCAAGATTGTTCTCGATTTTCTGAAAGGCGATATGCCGGCGTATATCGATACCGGTCTCAATCTGGTGGATGTCCTCGACGTCGCCCGCGGCCATCTGCTCGCCGAAGAAAGAGCGCGGCCCGGGGAGCGCTACATCCTTGGTTGCGAAAACCTGACCCTGGAACAGATCCTCACCCGCCTCTCGGCGCTCACCGGAAAGCCTGCGCCGAAGATTAAGCTACCCTACTTCATTGCCTACGCCGCGGGCGTGGTGACAACTGCCTGGGCCCAAGTGTCGGGCCAAACTCCGCGCGCGCCCCTCGATGCCGTAAAAATGGCAAAGAAGAAGATGTGGGTTTCGCATCAGAAGGCCGCACAGGAGCTCGGCTATGCGCCTGGCCCGGTCAATGCCGGGCTCAAGCGGGCTATCGACTGGTTTGGAGCCAATGGCTACTGCTGACATCCTCTTTCTTGCCGCCGAACCCCGTGAGTTCACAGGCACTCTGCGCTTTTGGCGGAATGTTACGCCTATCTCTCTCCCGGTACATTGGGCCCGTCAAGGCATGCGGAAAGGCAGCTCTGTGATTGCGGTTGCTAACGGAGCCGGTCCGGAGCGCGCCCGTCTCGCCGCGGAAGCTGCCGAATACGGTGCGCTCTGCAATATCGGCTTCTGTGGCGCGCTCGATCCAACCTTGCGCGTCGGCGATATCGTGGTTTCCGATGCGCACCTGCCTGTCCGTTCCACCCGCGCGCATGTGACCGGCTCTATCCTTTCCATCGATCACATCGCGCGCACTGCGGCGGAGAAACGCAGCTTGCATGCGCAGGGTGCAATCGCGGTCGAAATGGAATCCGCGGGCTTGGCCGGGCGCTCCTTTTTCTGTATCAAGTCCGTCAGCGACCTGGCCGGGGAAACTCTTGAAAACGATTTTGAAGCCGCGCTTTTGCCCGATGGCCGCTTCAGCACTGTTCGCCTGTTGCGCTCAGCCTTCCGTCACCCGTCTGCCCGCATGCCGGAACTCATTCGTCTGGGCCGCCGCGCCGCCCTGGTTTCCCAAACCTTAGGAGAATTCCTTGACAGCTGCGAATTCTGAAGTGCCCTCCACGATGCATGCGGCCGTTTACCGCGGCCAAGGCATTGTAGCCGTCGAAGAAGTCGAAACTCCGCGCATCCAGCCTGGCGAAATCCTGATCCGCGTCGAAGCCTGCGGCGTCTGCCACACGGACCTGAAAAAGGTGGAGTATGATCTGCTCCCCCCACCCCGCATCTATGGCCACGAAACCGCCGGGATAGTCGCCCAGGCAGGTGAATCCGTTTCCGCCTTTGCACCCGGTGACCGGGTCGTCGTGTTCCATCACATCCCCTGCCGCGGCTGTTTCTATTGCCTCAGGAAACTTTATGCCCAGTGCCCTGTTTATAAGAAGGTGGGCGTAACAGCGGGGTTCGAACCCGCGGGCGGCGGCTTCTCCCAGTACGTTCGGGTGATGGATTGGATCGTGCGCGGCGGCGTCGAAAAGATCCCCGGCGGCGTATCGTTCGAACAGGCTTCTTTCGTCGAGCCGCTGAACACCTGTCTGAAAGCCGTCCACACTTCCGGCGCCGGTCCGGGTGATGTGGCGCTTGTTATGGGCCAGGGCCCCATCGGCCTGCTGTTTACCATGCTGCTCGCGGATCGCGGAACGCGTGTCGTCGCGACAGACACCATCCCGTCCCGTCTCGCGCTCTCGCTCGAATGCGGTGCGGAACGCTCTTTCGATCCGCGCAAAACCGATGCCGCCGCCGAACTGAAATCTCTAACCGCGGGCCGCGGCGCGGACGTGGTTTTTGTCGCCACCGCCGCGAAAGGCTTGGTGGAAGCCGCAGTGGATGCATCCCGCCCCGGCGCGAAGATCTGCCTCTTCGCGCAGACGTCCGGTAAGGAGCGTATCGAACTTTCCGGCGCCGGCATTTGCGTCGGCGAACGAACGCTCTTCGGCTCCTATAGCGCCTCCGTCGATCTTCAGAAGGAATCCGCCGCTCTGGTTTTCGGCGGACGCCTTCCCCTTGCCCGGCTCATCAGCCACCGCATGCCGCTTGCCCGTATTGGTGAAGCTTTCGATTTGGCCACGCATCCAACGGATAACTCGTTAAAAGTGATTGTCCAATGCAACAGCAGATGAGGGCCGCTGTGCTCCATGGGGTGGAGCACGTCGAAATCGAGAGTGTGCCCCTTCCGCAGCTTACGCCTGGAGATGCGCTGGTGCGCGTTCGCGCCGCCCTTACCTGCGGCACGGACGTGAAAGTGTTCCGCCGCGGCTACCACGCCATGATGATCGTGCCGCCCGCGCTTTTCGGCCATGAACTCGCAGGAGAAGTGGTTGCTGGAGCCATGCTCGGCAAGCGAGTCGTTGCGGCTAACTCAGCCCCGTGCGGAATCTGCCCCTTCTGCCTGAAAGGCAAGCCGAACCTCTGCGAAGATCTGCTCTTCAACAACGGAGCATACGCCGAATTTATCCGCATCCCCGCTCGCATCGTGGAAAAGAACACTCACGAAATCCCGGCCCATGTCAGCTACCAGGACGCCGCGCTCACTGAACCGCTGGCCTGCGCTCTGAAGGGCCTTGAGGACACAGGCGTCACAGCGGGTGATACCGTCACCGTGATCGGACTCGGCCCTATCGGTATGATGTTCGTGATCCTGGCAAGGCTGTGCGGCGCGCGTGTCATCGCCGTCGGCCGCCGCGAAGAGCAACTCACACAAGCCCGCATCCATGGCGCCTCCGAGGGCGTCCTGGAGAATCCGATCGAGGCCGTGCGCGCGCTCACAGCGGGGCAGGGAAGCGACATCGTGATTGAAGCTGTCGGCAAGGCCGAAACCTGGGACGCCGCAGTCCGGATGCTCCGCCGCGGCGGCACGGTAAACTTCTTCGGAGGTCCGCCTTCCGGCACCACCGTTACGCTCGATACCAACTTGCTGCACTATTCCGAGCTCACCTGCAAAGCGAGTTTCCACCACACGCCCGATCACATTCGCCGTGCCTTCGGGATCATCTGCGCCGGCCACGTCACCGCCCGCGATTTCGTCAAGCGCGAAGAACCGCTCGCGCGCCTTCCGTCCGTGCTCCAACAGCTCTCGAAACAAAACGGAGCGCTCAAAACCGCCATCCTTCCATGACGGAAAGCGTTTTCGCCCCGAAAGATTTCATCGCTCAACCCCAGCGCTCCTGGACTCTTCCTGAAGCCCTGAACTACACGCGCCGGCTCGCCACGGCGCACTATGAAAACTTTCAGGTAGTCAGCTTTCTCCTTCCCAAGCACCTGCATCAGGATTTCTACAACGTCTACTCCTACTGCCGCTGGGCCGACGACCTGGGGGATGAGATCGGCAACCTTGAAGAAAGCACCCGCCTTCTGAACTGGTGGCGCCGTTCGCTCGCCGCCATGTACCGCGGCGAAGCGGACCATCCCGTGTTCCTCGCTCTACGCGGTACCGTCCAGAGGCACTCGATACCTCGGGAGCCCTTCGACGATCTGATTACGGCCTTTCTGCAGGACCAGATCGTCACCCGTTACCAGAACTGGGACCATCTGTTCCAATACTGCGCCTGTTCCGCCAACCCCGTCGGCCGTCTGGTGCTTTACCTTTGTGGCTACTCCGACCCGTACCGCCAGATGCTTTCGGATTTCACCTGCACCGGTCTCCAACTCGCAAACTTCTGGCAGGACGTTGCGATCGATCTCACCAAAAACCGCGTTTACCTACCCCTCGATCTCCTCGCCCGCCACGGCGTTCCTGTAAACGACCTCTTCGCGCATCGCGCGACGCCGGCGTTCCGCGCCGCCATGCGCGAAGCGGTTGCGCAAGCCCGGGACTTCTTCCGCGAAGGACTACCCCTCTCCCGCATGGTCGACCGCCGCCTATCGCTCGATCTCAAACTCTTCAGCCAGGGCGGCCTTCGCATCCTTACCAAAATTGAGAAACTCGATTGCGACGTGTTCTCCCAGCGTCCGACGGTTTCGAAACCCGAGCGTGTTGCTATCCTCATCGGAGCTATGCTCAACATGGCTTTTGCAAAACAAGCAGCATGACGCTCGAACAATCCTACGAGTACTGCCGCACCGTTGCCCGCTCTCGCGCAAAGAATTTCTACTACTCGTTTATCCTGCTGTCCAAAGATCAAAAGAACGCCATGTGCGCCGTTTACGCATTCATGCGCTACTGCGATGACCTCAGCGATGAAGGCGGCGCCACCCTTGCCCAAATCGAAACTTGGCGCACAGCGCTCGCTAATGCGCTGGGCGGCGTGTATGGCGATCATGCCGTTTGGCCCGCCTTTCACGATGCCGTCCAGCGCTTTGCGATTCCTCACCGGTACTTCTACGACATGATTGAGGGCGTATCGAGCGATCTCGCGCCTGCGCCCGTCCGCACCTTTGACGATTTGTACCGGTACTGCTACAAAGTTGCCTCCGTAGTCGGTCTCACCGCGGTCCACATCTTCGGCTTCGATTCCCCCCGCGCGCTCGAACTGGCCGAAAAATGCGGAATCGCATTCCAACTCACCAACATTCTGCGCGATGTTCGGGAAGACGCGGAACTCGGCCGCCAGTACCTCCCCACCGAAGACCTGGCCCGCTTCCAGGTTTCCGCGTCAGACTTGAAAGCCGGGAAGCGCTCCGGGAACTTTGTCCGGCTCATGGAATTCGAAGAACGCCGCGCGCGGTCGTATTACAACGAGTCCGCTCCTTTAATCGGTCTGGTCCACCGGCGAAGCCGCGCGTCTTTATGGGCGCTGATCTCCATTTATTCCCGGCTGCTCGAACGCATCCGCAAATCCGGTTATGAC
>JALYXI010000192.1 GCA_030947245.1 Acidobacteriota bacterium | reverse complement strand
AACGGGAAACTCCGCCGCGGGGAATCCGGTGCGGGCCGCGATGGCGGGCGCGCGGAGAAGCGCAAAGGCGAGTAGAGCAAGCACGGGAGCCCATGCAAAGCCGCCGCAGCGGGAATCGAGCGCGCGTAAACGAGTGGAGTAGGCGAAGAATCGGTCGAGGTCCCGGCGGACGCCCGCTTTCAGATTCGTGGCCGACTGGAGCGCGCGCGTGATGCTTCCGTTCGCAAGCGGGAGCAGGAGAAGAGCCACAAGAGGCAGGCCTCGCGCCGAGCGAAGCGCCAAGGCGAGCAACATTACCGCGAGCAGGAACACGGCGACGTTCTTCTGTGTGAGGGCTGCGAAGCCGCCCCATGCCGCGAGGCCGAGTGTCACGAGAATTTGGGTGGCGCCCGTCAGGTGGAAGTTGAAGGACTGGAATTCTCCCACCCGGTCCAGGAGGGCTGTGTCGGTGAGATATCCGAGCACGTGGCGATGGAGGTCCCAGCCGTACGGATTTGCCAGCGTGGCGCCCAACGCGACGAGCGCGCATAAGCCCAGGTTGCGGGCCCGGGTCCATTCGAGTTGGCGGTCGAGAGAAAAGACCAGAGGGCTGAGCAGGTGTCCCGCGGCATAGATCAGGAGAATCGCGGGACCGAGGAGAAAACTGGCGTGTATGTTGGTCCAGAGCGCCGATCCAACTACGACAGCGGGCAGAACGCGCCACGGAGGGAGATGGCGAGCGCTGAGATGTTCAGCAAGGATAACGGTGATCAGAAGGAACAACCAGCTAAGGACGTGCGGACGCGCGAGCCAGTGCAGGTTCGTGGTGGAAAGCATGGGCGATGCGAACGCCGCGGCGAAGAGGAAGTTGCCTCCGGCGGCCCAGTTTAGGCGGAACCAGAGCCACACCCCGGTCGCCAGCGCGAGCGCATAGAAGAACGCCACGCCGCCCAAACCCCAGCTCCGGTGAATGCTTCCGGCGGTCACATCCGCTAACCACTCCCAGGCGAACCAGGGCTGTCCGGCCGCGGTGAAGGAGAAGGGGTCGCTTCTTGGCAGCGCGTGGGAAGAAAGAATAAGTTCGCCCGCGCGGATGTGCCAGCCTGCGTCTGAATCGTGAAAGAAGGCGCGATAACCGCCGAAGAAGAACAGGCTATAAAACAGCGTGACCGCGGCGGCTACCAGAGCGAGATCCGGGACTAGCCATCTTGAAAAGCGGCGTGCGTAGCGAGACGGCGCGTCTTCGCGCCGGGAAGATGCGGCCGCACGAAGGGCCCCAGGGGGGACATGGACCGGGGTTCGCAAGCGAGCTTATTGCGCGCTGGCGCCGATGCTCGACAGATCGCCCGTGATGCTTTGGTAGAGGCTGACGATTCCCTGGGACAATTGGGTGACGGTGGTGATCAGGGCCAAGCCGACGGCGGCCACAATCAGAGCGTATTCGACAAGATCCTGGCCATCTTCTTCTTTTAGAAAGCGGACGATTAGATTTTTCATTGGGTGGACTCCGGTGAACGGGATGCGGTTTGTTGGGGAACTGTTGGGGTTGCGATGAAGAACCTGCCGGCGGCGGATTTGAATCGGGAAAGCCGGGAAACGCCTTCGCCGGCAGGCCGGCTGACGGCAATCATAGCAGGCTTTCCGTCCAGTTCGGAAAGCACCTTCAAGTTGGCAAGAGCGGCTGCGTGGGTCCCGTTGTAGCTTAAGGCGCTCGCCACTTCTTTGCGCGCTTCGGCATAGTTTCCTTGTTCGATGAGCAGAGCGGCCAAGTTGCTGTGGGCTGCCGCGGGTTCGTCCACCGACTGGAAATGCAGGATGGCTTCCTTGGGGTCCGCGACCAGTGCAGTTCCGAGATTATTGCGCGCCACTTCGGAAAACGGATTCAGACGAAGAGCCGCGCGGAACTGTTCCGCCGCTTCCGGCTTCCGGCCTTGCCGCAGAAGGCAGAAACCCAGATTGTTGTGGAGATAATCGCTTTCGCGTCCGAGGGCAATGGCGGCGCGGTGCGCAGTTTCAGCGCCTTTCAAATCCCCTGCGCCATCGCGAAGGATTCCCAACCACGCTACATAGAGAGGATCGGATTGCGGGTGAGTGTCTAGGAATTTCGAGTAGCCGTCGAGAGCCTCGCCAGCGTGATGGACGGCGGTGAGGGCCCGCGCGAGCCGAAGCTGCGCTTCGGGCGATTCCGGGTGGTGATCCAAGCCGAGGCGATAATGGTCGATTGCCAGTTCCGGGTAGCCGCGTTTTTCGTAAGCCGCGCCGAGTTCCAGCCGGAAACTGAGGTTGTCCGGGGCTGCGATCACTTTTTCGCGCAAACGGCTGAGCAGGTAGTCGCCATCGCCAGCGTCCACGGCGTTGCGGATTTGCCGTTCGAAGGGGGCGACCGCGGGCGGTACGGCCGCGACACGATGCCGCGCGCAGCCCGGTAAGCCAAGCTGTAGAGCAAGCAGTGCAACAGCCGGGTAGCGGAATCGCCGGTTCATTGTTTCGAAAAGACCAGTTGGTCTCCCTTCTGGGTACGCGTCCGGGCTGCCGTTCCGGCCGGGAGTTCCAACACGGACTTCGCGGTGAGGCAAATTGAAATGCGCCAGGGTTTCATTGCGGAACAAATCTTGCGAACTCTTTTTTGCTTGTCCAAGTGTAAGACATCGATCGAAAACTTCATGCCGGCGCTATGAACGCCCTCGCAAGGCGCAATCCATAAGCCCTCGCCCGGTTGGAGGGAGTTGCGCGACAGCAGGCCCCGCCGCCGTTCCGCGCTTGAACAGGCGGACATCACCTGATTCCCCAGAACTTCCCCGGAGGTCTCGTTTCGGACAAGAATTTTCAATTGCTACGTTATAACACGAAGCGCCGAAATTAGTTTCCAAAAGGAGTATGGACAGGCCCTAGAACTTCTGCTATCCGCCAGGGTTACAATAGAGTTTCTCGTCTTCCGGCCCCTTATGCGCAGGTTTGTTCTCCTTTTTTGCCTTGGTGTTTTCCTGTCTGCTCCGAAGCTTTCGGCCCAGATTACGAGCGCCGCCACGTTCGGGCAAATTATCCCGTTGGGAGGAACGCCGTCGGATCTGGTGCTCGATAGCGGCCGCCAGAAGCTTTATCTGGTGAACTCGTCGAGTAACCGGATCGATATCTTCAGCACTTCGACGAATCAGGTGATCGGGAATATCGGAGTGGGGAAGGCTCCGCTTTCCGCGGCCATCAGTATGGATGGCGCATTTCTGTATGTGACGAACTCGGGCACATCGACGCTGAGCGTGATCGATCTGGGAACCCAGAGAGTGACACAGACCGTTTCTTTGCCCGCGGTCCCGGAGGGCGTGGAAGTCGGCAATGATGGCCGCCCGGTGGTGAGTACGCAGGGGACAACCAACTCTTTAATCATTTTCGACCCGTCCCAGACCGCGGGGCAGCAGTTGACCAACGTGATTACCCCGCCTCCGCCGTCGACACCAAGTCCACTGCCGGGCATCACGACGACCAGGCCTCAGACCGCGTTCAACGACAAATTGATTCGAACGCCGGACGGGCAGTTCATTGTCGGGTTGACGAACCCGGGCGCCAATGGCGCGCAGACGTATGTGTTCGTTTACGAGGTGGCTTCAGGAACCATCCTGCGCAGCAGGACGGTGGCGGGCCAATCGACAGTGCTCTCGATGGCGCCTGACGGGTCGCGGTTTATGGCGGGGTTCACGATGTATGACACGGCCTCGCTCTCCGTGATTGCACAGGAGAATAACGGGAACGCGCCGTTTCCGTTCACCGCCGCCTTTAGCGTGCAGCAAAACGTTGGCGGCAGCGTGTTCTCCGCGGATGGAAACACGCTGTATAGCGCGTTCAATGTGGCGCAGTTTACCAGCACGAATCCTCCGCCGAAGCCGAACTCTTCCACGCTGCTGATCAACGATGGACGCAATCTGGGAATCCAGATGGGAATCCGGTTGCCGGAGAGTATTGTGTCGAAGATGGTGATTGCCGGGGATGGATCGGTCTACAGCCTTTCGGCTTCCGGCATGATCTTTCTGCCTATGCCCAATCTGGGCAACTATCCGATTCTGCAACCGGAGACCACCCAGGTTTTCCTTTCGCTGGACCCATGCAGCCGCGGCATTGCAACCGGCACATTGAGGGTCAACAATGCGGGAAAGGGAAAGCTGACCTATGCGGTCAGCAACACCAATTCATCCCTGACAGCGGACGTTTCAAGCGGTCTTGCTCCTTCATCGATCAAGTTCACCATGGAACCCGGGCGGATTGCGGTGAACCGGCAATCCGGTACGAATCTGACTTCCGGCTTGCAAACGCTTCAGGGCACGCCGCTCGACATCAATCTCAGTTCTCCGGAGGCGATCAACATCCCGAACACAATCCGTGTCTATATGAACGTGCGGGATCCAGACCAGCGCGGGGTTGTGTATCCGATCCCGACGGTGGCGAACAATTCGCCTGGGTCAGGTGCGAACCCGGCTTTTACCGGAGGGAACGAAGGCATTCAGGATATTGCGCTCGATCCGCAGCGGAACCGCGTGTATCTAACCAATTCCGGCTATAACCGCATCGAAGTATTCGATACCATTGCCCGGAAGTTTTTGGACCCGATTCCGGTCGGGCAGTTGCCGCACCAGATGGCGCTGGCGACGGACGGCAACACTCTGTACGTGGGGAACACAGGCGGCGAGTTGATTTCGATTGTGGATTTGAGCCAGACTCCCGCGCTCGTCGCGGGTACGGTGAATTTTCCTCCGCTGCCGCGGCAGGGTGGCGGAACCAATACGGCCGTGCTGAATCCGCGATCGCTGGCATATGGCTTATTCGGGCTGGAGTTCATCATGTCGGACGGTTCGCAGTGGAAGCTTTCGGCCGGCAATACGGCTACGGTGCGTCCGGTCGATTCGGTTACAAAAGTGAATAATTCGATCAAGTTTACGCCGCCCACTTCGATGATCGCCTCCCCCGATGCGGTTTCGATTCTGACGTTGTCCGGGAATGGCGATGCTTTTCTGTACGACTCGCCAAGCGATTCGTACACGAACGTGGCGCTGTTGTTCCCGGCTCCTGTTCAGGGGTTCTTCGGGCCGATCGCAGCGGGTCCGGGCGGGGCTTATTATCTGGCCGGAGGCTTGGTGCTGAACTCTTCGCTTAGCCTGCTGTATGGCAATTCCAATGCGAGTTCGGTACAGCGGAATGTGGCCGCGCTGGCGCCTCTCGATGCGAACAATTTCGTCCGATTTACTACAAGCTTCCGCGCGAGCATAACCGCCACGCCGGCCGATGAACAGCGGCCTATTCTTGAGCTGGTGAATGTGGCAAGCGGACAGGCCACGCTGCTGGGAGTTGCGGCGGAGCAGGGCCGCTACACGGTTTTCGGAACCGGGCGCACAAATATTCCGGCGCGATCCATGGTTGTCGACAACACGAACACGGCGTTCGTAGTGACGCTTTCCGGTCTTTCCGTAATTCCTCTTACCATCAACGGCGCTGCGCGGCCGCAACTGGCGGGTTCCCGCGCGATTGTGAATGCCACCGATGGCACCACCGCGTTGCGGCCCGGTTCGTTCATTACCGTGAGTGGCGCCGCGTTGGCTGATCCAGCGACCGCGGATACGCTACCCGCGCCAACGGTTCTGGGCGGCAGTTGCGTGACTTTTAACGATGTGAGCCTGCCGTTGTTCCAGACTTCGAGCGGACAGATTCAGGCGCAGCTACCGGCAAATGTGGTGGCGGGAAGCAATGTGGTGGTGGTGCGCTCCCTTGCTACCGGGCAGGCAAGCGATCCTCTGGTGGTTACCGTTCAAGCGGGCGGCCAAAACTAAATGTACCGGCCAGGGGCCGGCGCCACGGCCCGATTGCGCGACGCGATTCAAGCGGGACGAACGGACACGCGGCTGCTGGTCCCGACCGCCACTCTGGTGGAGCACCGGCGGCATCAACTCGCGCGCGAAGGGCTGATTTTCCGGCCGGATCTGATCCAGACGCTTTCCCGGTTTGCGGCTTCGCTGGCGCCTGGGGCGCGACTGGTTTCGGAACCTCTGCTTCAGGTGCTGGTGGAAGAAGCGCTTCGTGAATTGAAGCTACCGGAGTTTGCGCCGGTAACGGATGCGCCGGGCTTTCCGGCATCGCTCACAAGGACGATCCAGGAGTTGGATGCAGCTGCGGTTGAGCCCGGAGCGCTTGCCCACGCCTGCCGTGCGTATCCGTTCGCCCAGGCTCTCGCGAGGGTGTGGCGCAACGTGCTGGAGAGTTTAAAAACGCACGGGCTTTCGACACGCTCAGGAGTTTTGCGGGATGCGCGCGCCGCAGCGCACGGAAACGTCTTCGGGACACTGCTGCTTGAGGGGTTCGCGAATCTTTCCACGCCGGAAGCGGATTTGTTGGACGCGGTGCGGGCTTCCGCGGAGGTGGTGGTATTTGAACCGGAGCGGGCGCAGTCTCCCGTTACGACCACACGATTTGTGGCGGACACGGATTTGCGGGAAGCGGAAGAAATCGCACGGCGCATCTTAGAGCTTGTCCGCGGGGGAGTGGATTTCCGGGAAATCGGCGTGGCCTTGCGTAATGCGGACCGGCATACCGCGGTGCTTCAGCCTGTGCTGGAGCGGTTCGGAATCCCGGTGCGCTTTTATTTTTCTGTACCGCTGATGGAGAATCCCGCAGCCCGGTTTGCGGCCGAAACAGTGGAAGCGCTGCTATCCGGCTGGGATCACCAGGTGTGCCGTGCGGTATTGCGGCTTCAGCCGTGGGGCGGCAATGACCGGATGGATTTCGAGATTCGGGAGAAGCTTCCCCAAGCCGGGTTAACCACACTCCGGGAGCTGGCGCGTGATGACCGGACGCGCACGTTGATCGACGGGTGGATGTCGCTGGAACCGCTGCGGACACGGCGCTCAAAGGCCGCACGGTGGGCGGCTGAGCTTGGGGAGAGCCTGCGAAAGCTTTACCGGGTGGGCCAAGTGGAAGACGGGTTGCCCTGGAGTTCGGTGGAGAGGGCGCGCAGCCAGGCTGCCGCGCTGAACACATTCGACAGCGCGCTGGTGGAAGCCGCTGAGAGATGGAGCGGCATGGATCAACCCGTCACGCTGCCGGAGTTCTGGGCAGTGGCGAGGACGGTGTTGCGCCACACGGCTCTTCGTGTTCCGGATGCGCGGCGTAACGTGGTCCACGTGATGAGCGTGTTTGAAGCGCGGCAGTGGGATCTCCACACGATTTTTGTATGCGGCCTGGCGGAGAAGGAGTTTCCGCGCCGACACCCGCAAGACGCGTTTCTTCCCGATGCGGCGATGGAACAGTTGGCGCGGGCGGGCTTCCGCGTACGGACATCCGCGGGGCGCGATGCGGAAGAAGAAGAGCTGTTCCGCTTTGTAAAACAGAGCGCGGGGCAGCAATTGGTTCTGAGTTACGCGCGAGAGGGCAAAGACGCGCCCTCGAAGTTCTGGGCGGAGTGCGACATTGCGGAAGAAGAGTGTCCGGCGGTTCGGCCCGCGTTGGCTCTCACTCCGGATCGCAACCGGCCCGCGAGTATCATCTCGAATGCCGCGCTTCTGCAGTGGATTGCAGAGCGGCACGACCCATTTCGGGTAACAGCCCTGGAGAAATACTTGGCGTGCCCTTTCCAGTTTTTCGCGGGCGGAACGCTGGATTTGAAGACGGCGCCGCCGCGGCCGGAGGACCGGCTGGACAATTTGCAGCAGGGAATACTGGTTCACAAGGTGCTGGCGGAATGGCTGCCTGAGCATCCGCCGATCGGCCCGTTGTTTGAGCGGATTTTTGAAGCGTTCTGCGCGAAGTTACGGGTAACAACAAGCTATCGGACGGAGTTGGCGCGGGGGCAGATGCTGCGCAATCTTCAGCTTTTTGAGAAAGCGAGTGAGCGCTGGCCGCGGGGCCACCAAGCGAAAGCGGAACAGGAGCTGAAGTTCGCGATTGCCCAGGGAGTTCAGATCAGCGGGCGCGTGGACCGGATGGAGACTTTGCCCGATGGCCGCCTGGTGGTCATCGACTACAAATACAGCAACGAAGCGAATACGGAAAAGAAGGCGCGAAGCGAAGCGAGCCTGCAGGGGCCTTTGTATACCGCCGGACTTGAAGGCGAAGGCCGGGCGGTGGCCGCCATGGTGTATTACAGCTTGAAGAACGGCGTGGCTGCACACGGCCACGGGGAAATTCCCGGACTGAAGGCGGATCTGGAACCGTTGACGCCCGATTGGGTGGCGCAGGGTGTAGGCGAAGCGTTGCGGGCAGTGGCAGAGCTGCGCGCCGGTCGAATTATCCCGCAGCCGGTTTCGGATGAACCTTGCAGGTATTGCGTCGCAAAGGACGCATGCCGGTATGTGGGTGAAGCGGCGATGACAGCGGGCGGAAGTTAAGTGGCGGACATTTAATGAAAGTTAAGCTGTGACGAATTTCTCACGGGAGCAGTTGAGCGCGATTGCAATCGATCGCCTGGGCGAAGACGCGTGCATCGTGGCAGGGCCCGGTTCGGGGAAGACCACTGTGCTTGTCGAGCGGTACAAGCAGCTGGTAGAGAGCGGGATCGAGGCCAACCGGATACTGGCGATCACGTTCACGGAGAGGGCCGCCAGCAATATGAAACGCAAGCTGGCCGCGCTTCCCGCGCTGCAGGGCAAGATGGAAACGGCGAACGTCTCCACGGTGCATGGGTTCTGCCTGAAACTGATTCGGGAGAATGCAATTGAGGCCGGGGTGGACCCTGCGGCTTCGATTCTCGATGAGGGCAAGGGCGTATTGATGCGCCGCCGATGTCTCAATCAGGCTCTCGATGAGGTTCTGGAAACGCATCGAGAAGCCACGCGTGCGTTGATGCGATCGCTGGCCGGTGACGTCTCCGGGTTGCTGGATGTGTACGATGCGATGCGGTCGGCGGGCGTGCCGGCCGATGAGCTGAAGGCTTTTCCGGCGCAATCCTGCGCGGGCCTGGACGAAGAAGTACAAAGGTTGGTGGAGTCGGTCAGGAGCTTGCGCTCTTTGAATCCGAAGCAGCGCGGACACCTGGAGGAATTGTTTGAGTGGCACAAGCGGCTGCTCGCCTGTACGACGAATGAGTGCCGGCGCGATGTGCTGAAAGTATCGCCTTTCAATCTGACGAAGGTGCGGCATGCCCCGGTTACGGACGCTGTGAAACAGATAAAGGAGCATGCGGCTTTGCTGCTGGCGGATGTGGTGACCTGCCTCCACGAGCGCGAGCGCGAAGTTCTGATACATATTCTGGAGCGCTTCGATGCGCTCTATTCCGCGGCCAAGCGCGAGAGCGGCGTGCTGGATTTTTCGGATCTGGAGGCGTACGCGGTCAAGCTGCTGGCCGGAAACAATTCCATTCGCGACCGGGTGCGGCTGCACTTCCGCCAGATCATGATGGATGAGTTTCAGGACACCAACCCGCTGCAGGCTCAGTTGCTCGAATTGCTGCGCGGTCCGGACCGGTTTTACGCGGTGGGCGACATCAACCAATCGATTTTCGGGTTTCGGTACGCCAGCCCGGAGGTGTTTCGCGACTACCGGGACCTGGTCACCGCCACGGGCAAGCACCATGTGGAACTGGTGGAGAACTGGCGGAGCCGCCCTGAGATTCTGCTTGCGGTGGAAACCATTTTGGAAGGCCACACAGGCATTGAGCCGCGTCCGTTAAAGGCCGCCAAGAAGCCCGCGGTGAAGCGTGACCCCTCGATCGAAGTGATCGCGGTGGAGCCGCCCGGTGGTGTGGATGGCGTGGAACTGGAGTCGCAATGGGTGGCGAGACGCATTCTTGAGCTTCGCGGCACATTGCGGATCGCCGATAGAGATACGGGCCAGCAGCGGATTGCTGAGTTTCGCGATATGGCCGTGTTGGTTCGCAACTCCAGCGTATTCCCGGCGTTTGCCGAGGCGTTTGCGAAGGCCAATGTGCCATGCGAGCAGAGCCGGCGCAAGGGCTTCTATGAGAGCCGCGAGGCGCTGGACCTGGCTCATCTGCTGCGTGCAATTGCCAATCCGCGGGATGAGGTAAGCCTGGTGGTGGTGCTGCGCTCGCCGCTGGTTGCGGTGTCGGACGAAGCGATTCTACACCTGGAAACGATCGATAAGAATCTGGGTGAGGCTTTGCGGAAATTGAGCGCGGAGGAGGAGGCACGCTTTGACGCGGTGGATCTTCGAAAGCTGCTGCTGTTTCGCCGCACTTTGGATGACTTGCGGAGCGCTCATCCGTTTTTGAAGATTGACCGGCTGCTGATGCGCGCGCTCGACCAGTGCGGATACACTTGGGCGCCCGGCACGGCTGAGGGCGCGACAGTGGAGCGGTTTTTGGAACTGGCGCGCTCCGCCGGTGTGTCGCTGACAGAGTTTAATGAGGAGATCGAGCAGCTCCGGGAGGTGGACTCGAAAGAAGCGGAAGCGGAGTTGGACAGCGGACGTAATGCCGTTCGGATGATGACCGCCCACTCGGCCAAGGGATTGGAGTTTCCCGTGGTTTTCGTGGCGTCGATGAACAAGGGCGTGGACACGAAAGGCGGCGCCATTTCCTTCACGCCGGGCGTGGGGCTAGGCGCGAAGTGGAATGACCCGGACAGCAAAGAAGGCCTGAGCGATTCGTTTCATCTTGCAAATTGCAAGATCAACGAAGCGAAAGATAAGGAAGAAGCGAACCGGCTGCTCTATGTGGCGCTGACCCGGGCGGAAGAACATCTGGTGCTTTCCTATTCGAAGGAAAGCAAGATGAACTGGGCCAAGCGGATTCGGGATCTCATTGTGGAACCGAACGTCAGCGTGTTTGGCGTGGAGAAGATTGTCGAGATTGCCCATCCGGGCGGCAAAGTGTTCCGCGCGCGCGTGGTGCGGGCAGCAACGCCTCCCGGACCCATGCAGAGTGGGCTTTTCTATGAGGAGCCGGAGCAGGCAGCCGTGCTTCCCCGCCCCGCTGTTTCGGACCAGCACGATTCCGGCGTGACGGTGACGGCTCTTGCAACCTATGACTCCTGCCCGCGGCGTTATTATTTGGCCAATTCGCTCGGGTTTCAGCCGGTACGAGGCATGCGCCTGGCTGATATAGCGGATGCGGATGCGGAAGAGCGGGAACTGGCTCTCGATGCAGGAGAGTTGGGCAAACAGGTACATGCGTTACTGGCGGGCGAATCCTTCGAGAGCCCCGATCCTGCCGCCCGGCGGCTGGCGGAGGCGTTTCGCGCAAGCGAATTGGGGGCCCGCGCCCGAAGAGCGGAACGTGCCGAACGCGAGTTCGCTTTTCTGGTTGCGGTTGAGGATGTGGTGGTGCGCGGGCAGATCGATCTGTGGTTCGAAGAGGCGGGCGAACTGGTGCTTGTGGATTACAAGACCAATGACGTTGAAGCCGCCGGCGTAGAAGACTTGGCGCGCCGCTACGCTCTGCAAATTCACCTGTATGCCCTTACTCTGGAGCGGCTGACAGGGCGCCGGCCGGCACGTGCTTACCTGCACTTTCTGAAACCGGACATCGCAGTGGAAATCACACCGGATCCGGAAGCGGCGATCCGGGCTGTGCAATCGCTAGCCGCGGCACAGGAGAATTGTGATTTTCCGCTCCACACTGGCCGGCACTGTCACCGCTGCCCGTTCTATAAAGGTCTCTGCCCCGCCGGAAGCGAGACGGTGAATTTCGAGCCTTTGCCCACCTCACTCGATACCGCGATGCTGCCGCCGTGTTGAATTACGATTTGTTCGACGATTGACAAGCCAATCCCAGTGCCTTTTTCACTGCTCTGTTCCGCGGTTTTTGTCCGGTAGAACTTCTCGAAAATTCGACGTGCATCTTTGGGGTCGATGCCGATGCCCTGGTCTTCAACGGACACGCGAATGCGTCCGTTCCGCTTGTCGCCTGAAACTGTGACGCGGGTGTCCGGCGGCGAATACTTCACGGCATTGGTCAACAGGTTGTAGAAGGCATACTCCATCAGTTCGCGGTCGCCGGTCAGCGGCTCAAGGGGAAGAGGCTCCATGTGAATGGAGATGGTTTTTCGCTCGGCCACGGGACGGACGCGCTCGATGCAGCGGGAGACAATCTCCTCTGGGGAAAACTGCTCCCGCTTCAACTCCATCTGCCCGGCGGAGAGCCGCTCGACGTTCAGAAAAGTCTCGATCATCTGGGCCAGGCGCTTCGATTCCGAATTGATCATGTTCGCCATGTGCTTGCGCTTATCCTCCGGGAGGACATAACGGCCCATCAGCTCGCTTGAGCCCTGGATGGCGGTAAGTGGCGTTTTCATTTCATGCGTGACGAACTGCATGGCGTCACGGTATTGCGAACGCGCGGATTCGGACTGGCCTAAACGGCGGCGCACGACCACATGCTGCCAAGCCGCGGCGGCAAGGCAGGACATCCACGCGCAGGCCACGCCGGGAAGGAACGGAAAAACCAGACCGCGGGTAAATATGGCATACGGCAGCACGTGAGCGCAGACCACGATCAGCGCGGCCACAATGTTCGCCGCCCAGCCTTCGAGCGCGGCGAATGTCACTCCGGCCGCTATGACGATCAGAGTGCAGACCAGCACCACCAAGCTGAGCGGAATGTCCGTCAGGAAGAGGCCGTGCGCTATGGTTTCGAACGCGCTGGCGTGCATTTCAATGCCGGGCATGCTGACGGAGCCGGAGAGCGGCGTCATCCAGCGGTCGCGCACCGCGGTTTGCGCGGTAACGCCAACGAAAACGACTTTGCCGCGGAATCTTTCGGCCAAGCCCGGATTGTCGGCGAGTTGTTTTAGCGAGACGCGGGGCAGCGGGTCCATAGAAGGCGGAGCGTACCGGATGCGGATGGTACGCCCATTCGCGCGGACGCTGGGAATCACTGTTGTTCCGACCCGAAGATCGCCGGGCGATTCTTCAATGCTCGCGCCGCGGCTGACACGGAACGCCTCGAGCGAGAGCGCCCAACGCCGACTGCGCGCGGTCGCTTTTTCCAGCGGAATGTCGCGGCTGATGGCATCGAAGGGGTCCAGATCGGCCTGAATGTGACCCACGGCTACCGCAAATTGGCGAAAGCGCGGCAGCGGGTCGTCCCATCTTTCGCCACCTGGATCAGATCGCTCGGCAAGATCAGGTTCGGGGTGGCGCGAAACGCGTTTTCGAGCGCCCGGTCGGCGGCGGGATCCTGCGCTTCGGAGAGGATGATATCCACCGCCACTGCGCGGGGATGCACGGCTTCAATCCGCGTGAGCCCATCGGCCAAAGCCTTGCGCAGCTTCAGCAAACCGCCGAAAGCGGAGAACGATTCCTCATCGGCCGCCAGAATGATGGACTCCGGAGTCCATCGGGCAGGCTGGTAAACGCGAAAGATAAAATCGTAGGCGTTGCTGTCGATTTGCTGGCCGAAGGCGGTCCAACTGAGAGCTATGCCAAGCAGCAGCGTCCCCGCAAGCAAACCGATATAGGCGAACCTAGGCAATCTTCCCTCTAGTGTGGCACCAGGGAATTTAGTAATCTCTAGCTAAGGAGAATCACGCTATGGCCAAAGGCATGGACAGCAAGAAAGAAACGAAAAAGCCCAAGAAGCCGAAGAAGTAGCGAGAAGCGGGCTTTCGCTCATTCGAACAGAGGAACAATAATCATGCGCACTGAATGGGTGGAAGCCCGCAATCAAGATTCAATTCGGACACAAATGCATTACGCCCGCAAGGGCGTGGTCACGCAGGAGATGGAGTTTGTGGCCCGGCGGGAGAATGTCACAGCCGAACTGATTCGGGCGGAAGTGGCGCGGGGACGGATGGTGATTCCCGCAAACATCAAACACCGGGGCCTGGAGCCGATGTGTATCGGCGTGGCGTCGAAGTGCAAGATCAACGCGAACATCGGGAATTCTTCAACCACTTCCGACATTTCGCAGGAACTCGGCAAACTGCAATACTGCGTGAAGTACGGCGCCGACACCGTCATGGATCTTTCGACAGGCGGCGATATTCCGCGTATCCGGCAGGCGATCATCGACGATTCGCCGGTGCCGATCGGGACGGTGCCGATTTATGAAGCCTTGACTCGCGTTCGCCGCGTGGAAGATTTAACTGCCGCGCTAATGCTCGAGGTGATCGAGGAACAGGCGCAGCAAGGAGTGGATTATATGACCATCCATGCTGGCGTTCTGGTGCAATACGTACCTTTGACGGCCAAGCGGATTACGGGAATTGTGAGCCGCGGCGGAGCCATTCTGGCCGAGTGGATGGTGAAGAATCACCGCCAGAACATGCTCTACGAATGCTTTGAAGACATCTGCAAGATTTTCCAGAAGTACGACGTGACATTCTCATTAGGAGACGGGCTGCGTCCCGGTTCCATCGCCGATGCCAGCGACGAAGCTCAGTTCGCTGAATTGAAAACACTAGGCGAACTTACCTCCAAAGCCTGGGAGTACGATTGTCAGGTGATGGTGGAGGGCCCCGGGCACATTCCACTGGACCAGATCCAGATGCAGGTGGAAAAAGAAAACGAAATGTGTCACGAAGCCCCGTTTTATACTTTGGGGCCGCTGGTGACAGATATCGCCCCCGGGTATGACCACATCACATCCGCGATCGGAGCGGCGCTGATCGGGTGGCATGGCGCTTCCATGCTCTGCTACGTGACGCCCAAAGAACACCTGGGACTTCCAAACCTGGAAGACGTAAAACAGGGAATCATCGCCTACAAGATCGCGGCGCACGCTGCGGACTTGGCCCGGCATCGGCCCGGGGCAAGAGACCGCGATGACGAACTTTCCCGAGCCCGTTACAAATTCGATTGGAACCGGCAATTCGAACTTTCGCTGGACCCGGAAACAGCTCGCGCAATGCACGACGAGACACTTCCGGAGGAAGGCTTTAAGGATGCCGCATTTTGCTCCATGTGCGGACCGAAGTTTTGTTCCATGAATCACTCCGCCAAAATCGAGAGTTTCACCGCGGCTGACGCTGAGTCCGTTCTGCTACAAATTAAGTAATTTTTGGTATCTCAGGTGCGTCTTAATTTGTGAGGATGATACTCATGAAAGCTCTCGGTGTTTTTCTGATATTGGCGGTAAGCGCAGTGGCGCAGGACCGCAAGACGACCGCGGATGGCCAGGGAATGGACCCGGCCCAGGCGCGGCTTACCAAAGAAGTGCGGCATGAGTTAGTGATGCTGCCCTACTACAACGTGTTCGATAACCTCGCCTACCGCGTGAATGGAAGTACCGTCACGTTGATGGGACAAGTTACACGCCCCACGTTGAAATCCGATGCCGCGAACGTGGTGAAGCGCATTGAAGGGGTCACACAGGTCAACAATGAGATCGAGGTGCTCCCGCTTAGCCCGAACGATGACCAGATCCGGCGCGCGGTATACCGGGCAATTTACGGCTACCCTTCCCTTTCCACCCGTTATGGATTTCAGGCTGTCCCGTCAATTCACATTATCGTGAAGAACGGTCAGGTAACCCTGGACGGCGTGGTCGCCAATGAAGCGGACAAGAATGTGGCGAACATTCAGGCGAATGGCGTCCCGGGCGTATTCTCTGTAACAAATAACTT
>JALYXI010000185.1 GCA_030947245.1 Acidobacteriota bacterium | reverse complement strand
TACAACTGGCCCTGGCTCGCGTAAATTCCGAACTGCCGGAACAACGATTCCATGCCGAACGTGCGCGCTTCATCCGGAATGATGGGTACGATACGCGGACCCACCTCTTTGGTCTTCAATAGCTTCGTCAGGATCTTGACGAATGCCATGGTGGTGGAGGGCTCCGGTCCTTTGGAAGCCTCCAGCATCTCACTCAGCGCATCGAGCGGGGGAGCCGCAATCTTCGTAGGCGGGACCTTCCGTTCCGGCATGTAGCCGCCCATCTCACGGCGGCGCGCATGCATATAGGCCATTTCCGGACTATCGTTCGGCGGGCGGTAGAACGCTCCGTCATGCGCCGCTTCATCCGGAATCTTGATATCGAACCTGGTCCGGAAATACTCCAGGTTCTTGTCATCCATCATTTTTTGTTGGTGGGTGGCGTTGCGCGCTTCCAGATCGCCCAGGCCGTAGCCTTTCACCGTCTTCGCCAGCACCACGGAAGGTCCGCCCTTGAACTCGACGGCTTGCTTATAGGCGTTATAGACTTTGATCGGATCGTGGCCCCCGCGGCGCAGTTTGCCCAACTCTTCATCGGACATACCGGCCACCAGCGCGGCCGTTTCCGGATACCGGCCGAAGAACTCTTTACGGACGTAGGCGCCGCCTTTGGCCTTAAACGCCTGGTATTCGCCGTCCACGCATTCGTCCATCAATTGAACCAGGCGGCCCGATTCATCCTTCGCGATCAGCTTGTCCCAATCGCCGCCCCAAATGCACTTGATCACGTTCCAGCCTGCGCCCCGGAACGCCGCTTCCAGTTCCTGAATGATCTTTCCATTGCCGCGCACCGGGCCATCCAAACGCTGCAGGTTGCAATTCACCACGAAGATCAGGTTGTCCAGCTTCTCGCGCGACCCCAGAGTCAGAGATCCCAAGGACTCCGGTTCGTCCGTTTCTCCGTCGCCGATAAATGCCCACACCTTGCGAGGCGTCTTTTCGATCAAACCGCGATTTTCCAGATACCGCATGAACCGCGCCTGATAGATCGCGCTCAGGGGACCTAAGCCCATCGAAACGGTCGGGAAACTCCAGAAATTCTTCATCAGCCACGGGTGCGGGTAGGAACTCAAACCCGGCGTGTCGCGAAGTTCGTGGCGGAAGTTGCTCAGGTCCTGCTCAGAAAGACGGCCTTCCAGAAAAGCTCGCGCATACACGCCCGGCGACGCATGGCCTTGAAAGTAGATAAAGTCGCCCGGCTGATTCCCATAACTCGCGTGGAAGAAGTGGTTGAAGCCCACTTCGAGCATCGTGGCCAGCGACGAATACGTGGAAATGTGGCCGCCAATGCCGTGATCGTGCTTGTTCTGGTGCGATACCATGGCCATCGCGTTCCACCGCGTGAGACTCTTGATTCGCCTCTCCAGAGCGCGATCGCCCGGAAAAGGAACTTCGTCCGCGGCGCGGATGGTATTTACGTAAGGAGTGTTGAATTCGGTGGGAAGTTTAATTCCCGAGTCCCCGGCGTGCGCGGTCAACTTCTCAAGCAGAAAACGGCCGCGCTCAGGCCCAACTTCCTCTAGGATCTGATCGAACGCTTCCAGCCACTCGCCCGTTTCAAGCGCATCGAGGTCTTTGGGGCGCTCCGTGATGTTCTGATGCATGGATATATCTTCATTATAGTGAACCGGCGAGCGCCTACCAGGTCTCAATCTTGAGGAGCGCCCGCGCCTTGAAAACATAGGGAGCGACCAGACTTTCATGTCCGTTCCTGTCGATCGCTTTCACGCCGAATATCCGGTCGTCGATGGAAACGTTTTCAAGCGTAAACGTGGTCACGTTACCCACAAAGGTTTCCCGCTCCCAATCGGGCGCCGTGGTGGAGCGCTCCATGACGGCATAACCTAAAAGATCGGCTTCGGGAGCTTCGTTTTTCCAGCGGAGCACGGCATCGTAACGCGATTTCCCACGCCCGATCATCGGCGAAATCTGCCCTTTACGCTCCCCCTGCTGTAATACCTGATCGGTCACCGGAGGCTTCGGCGCAAGAGCAAGGCTCCCCAGCGCGGCCGCATTGATCTTTGCAACGCGCGTTGTGTACGGTACCGAAGTATTGGCGAATGTATCGGTCGCGGTGTGCTGGTTGGCGAAATTCTCTTCGGCCGAAGTGAACCGCACAGCCGCGTAGTTCTGCTGGTTGAAGGGAGTGTGATCGCCGCCGCGGCCGAAACGGTCGGCCCGGAAAATCATGTCGATCCGCATGGAAGGCAGATATCGTTCTCCCACGTCGCGAATGTATCGCGCTACTTGCCGGGACGGAGAATCGTTCGGATCTTCGGAGAACACGCGAACCGAGCCATTGTCGCGGTATCCGCTGCCCGAAACGTCGCTCCCGATGATGTCATTGTTTAGGAGGGCTTCAATCGTCTGGTTCTGCGCGCGTGCGTCCTGCGCATACAGAGAGCTGCCGATCAAACCCATCTCTTCCCCGGCAAAGGCGATGAATACGATGGTCTTCCGGAATTCATGCTGGCTCATCACGCGCGCCAGTTCCATCACGGCAGCCGTGCCGCTCCCATCGTCCGTTACACCGGGGGACGGCTGCGTGTAATTGGCAGATTCCTTTCTCATTATTTCATCGTTCGGAGGCGTATCCTCGTTGCGAACCCGGCCGAAGGCAAGCGTGTCATAGTGGCCGCTTACAATCACTTGACGATCTTTCTCCGTGGTTCCCGGCAAGACTGCCACGATGTTGACCAGTTCAATATCCTTCTGAATCCTGCTTTGCTTCGCGACCCGGTGCGTATCGAACCGGACTTGCAGGCGCGGGCTGTAGCTCTGCAGTTGGCCCAAAATCCACCGCCGCGCCGCGCCGATGCCCTGTGTTTCCGATGCGTCGTTCGTGTGAACGTTCCGGTTCCCGAAAGTTTCCAGTTTGCGCAGAGTTTGTTCAATACGCTGGCTGGACACCGCGTCGACGATCGCCTTGATCTCAGGATCGATGGCGTGAGTGGCGCCCTGCAGACGGAAGACAAGAACAAATGCGAGTGATAATTTGCGCATCAGGAAAAGGCCAGTGTAACGTAAACCTAATGAAAACCGGCGCCGTGGCCGCGTTGTTCAGCGAAGCGCCTGATCCAAATCCGCAATAATGTCTTCCGGCGATTCGATGCCGAGCGACAGCCGAACCAGATTGTCTTTGATGCCCATTCGTTCGCGATGCTTAGGCGAAAGTTCGCGATG
>JALYXI010000158.1 GCA_030947245.1 Acidobacteriota bacterium | reverse complement strand
CTCTACGGGCCGGGCGTATTCGCGGGGCCGCCCTCGACGTGTTTTCCGAGGAACCGCTTCCGCCGGCGCATCCGTTCTTTGGCATGGACAATGTACTGCTTTCTCCCCACTGTTCAGACAACACGAGGGACTGGCTCGACCAGGCGATGTTGTTCTTCTACCGCAATCTCGAACGGTTCTCCCGTAGCGAACCCTTGGAGAATGTGGTGGATAAGAAATCCGGGTACTAATGCCCAATTTCTAAAAGCCCAGGTAGCGCGCGGTAACAGCGTGGGCCACATTTGGATCAGAGGTGCCCTTTATAATCGCGCGGCCATCCGGGAAGACAGTCAGGTGATATCCGTTCGAAATAAAGCGAAGAGCAAATTCATTCTGACGGACTTCGCCCAGAGCGGCGAGCGAGTGTCCCAGAGAAAGTAAATCCACGGGGTGACCGGCGTGGATCTGAACGGCATTCTGGCCGCATAAACTTACCGGGGCACGGCGTTCTCCGGAAAGCCAGGGAAATTGGCCGCGGGCGCAGGCGGGGCAATCGGGGTCGCGGGGGGCGAGGATTTCACGGAATGCGCCCAGCCAGATGTCGACTGTCAGCAGGGTGCGGCGGGGCTCCACGTGGGCTAGAATTTTCATCGCTTCGGCTGTTTGCAGGCTAGCGATCATCATGGTGATGGGGCTGAGAATGCCGGCGGTTTCGCACGTGGGCTGCGCACCCGCGGGCGGATCCGGGTACACGCAACGGAGGCAGGCGGAATCGCCGGGAAGGATGTTCATGCTCAGGCCGTAAGTTCCTATCGCCGCCCCGTAGATCCACGGAGTTCGAGTGGAAACCGCATAATCATTAATCAAATAGCGGGTTTCGAAGTTGTCGGTCGCATCCAGGATGAGGTGGGCGCCCGCGCAGAGTTCCCGAATATTACGAGGCTCCAGGTGAGCAACGGTTGATTCTATTGTGATTTCGGAATTGATCTGCCGCAGGCGGCGAGCGGCCGCGGTGGCTTTAGGGATGCTATCGGCCGCATCCTGCTCGGAAAAAATGAATTGACGGTGCAGGTTCCCGAGTTCTACAAAATCGCGGTCGATCACGGTAAGGCGGCCGATTCCGGCGCGTGCGAGCGCCTCGGCCTGAACGGTTCCGAGCGCGCCACAACCCACGATCACGGCATGGGAATCGGAAAATTTCGTTTGTCCGTTTTCACCCCAACCCTGAAAACGCACCTGCCTTTCATAACGGTTTTTCATGAATCGCGCAGCTACTCCCAGATGGTAACAACGGTACGATAAAGAGGGTGCAATTCCGCTTTCTGGCTGCGGCCCTTCTGACTTGCGGGCTTTCTTTCGCGCAGCAGTTTGAAGGAAAGCCGATTTTCGTAATCAGCTTCGATCCTCCGGTACAGCCCCTCGATCCAGCGGAACTCTACGCGATCCTTCCTCTTAAGAAGAATAAGCCCCTTCATATTGCCGATGTGCGCGCGTCGATTGAACGCCTGTACGCGACCGGGCGTTATCAGGATATCGAAGTGGACGCGCTGCCCGCTCCCGGGGATCAGGTAGCGATTCAGTTCAGGACCAAGAATAGCTGGTTTATTGGGCATGTCTCGGTTTCGGGGGACGTCTCGGATCCGCCGAATCCAGGGCAACTGGTGAATGCGTCGCGGCTGTTCTTGGGAACGCCGTTTGACAAGGCCGACGTGAAAACGGCGCAGGGCAACATCTCGCGGCTGCTGATTTCGAACGGTTTCTACGAAAGTACGGTGACGCCGAAAATTAAATACTCTGATATCGCGCAGCAGGCGAATATCGATTTTGAGATTCAACCGGGGAAGCGGGCGCGGTTCTCGATGCCGCAACTGACGGGCAATCTGCAAGTGCCGGAGAAGCGGATTATTCGCGCAACGCACTGGAAAAAGCGGTTTCGGAATACTTGGCAACCGATAACCCAGGCGCGGGTGCGGCAAGGATTGGATGGCGTGCGGGATCAATTCGAGAAGGCGGACCGCCTGCTGGCAACGGTGCAGCTAAAGTCGCTCGATTACAACAAGACGGACCAAAGTGCCACGCCGCATCTGGAAATTGAAGCTGGGCCGAGGGTGCAGATCAGGGCCATCGGCGCGAAGGTGAAGCGCAAGGTGCTACAGGAGAATGTGCCGGTGTTTCAGGAACACACCGTCGACAACGATCTTCTGCAGGAAGGCCGTCGCAACCTGCGGGAGGAATTTCAATCGAAAGGTTACTTCGAGGCGGAAGTGGAATTCAAGGAGAAGCGGGTTGTGAACGGAAAGGAGGAGATCGATTACCTGATCAATCCGGGAGAACGGCATCGCTTTGTGAAGCTCACAATTGAGGGCAACAAGTACTTCACCACGGAGGCGATTCGGGAGCGGATGTTTTTACAGCCGAAGAGCTTTCAATTCCCGCGTGGACGGTACAGCGAAGCTTTCACGCGCCGGGATGAGGATTCCATTGCGAATTTGTATAAGTCGAACGGATTTCGGGATGTCGTGGTATCCGCCAATACGAAGGACGATTACGCGGGCAAAGTGGGGGACATTGCGGTTGCTATCAAGATTACAGAAGGCGTGCAGTACATTGTTTCGAGCCTGGAGGTGACCGGCCAGGAGAAGCTGAGCCTGGCGACGATTTTGCCGGCTTTGAGCAGCGCCGAGGACCAACCATTCAGTGAGTTCAACGTGGCAACCGATCGGAACACCATTCTGACCTATTACTTCGAGAACGGATTCCCGAACGCGGCTTTCGAGTACAGCACCAGCACTGGCGCCAAGCCTAATCTGGTGGAACTTTCCTTTAAGATCACCGAGGGCAACCGGCAAACCGTGCGCCAGGTAATTACGAGTGGCCTGGTGCATACAAAAGAACGGCTGGTGAACGGGCAGATCTCCCTCAGCCCGGGCGACCCCCTTTCGCCGGTGCAGATGTCCGAAACGCAAAGACGCCTTTATGATTTGGGCGTATTCGCCCAGGTGAACATGGCGGTTCAAAACCCGGATGGTGAAACCGAGCGCAAATATGTGCTCTATGACATGGAGGAAGCGCGGCGGTATTCGCTTACCGCGGGGTTCGGCGCGCAGATTGCGAATATCGGCGGCAGCAACGCGGCAACCAGCCTCAGCGATCCGGCGGGAAGGTCCGGATTCAGTCCGCGGGTATCGCTCGATCTGACCCGGATCAATTTCCTGGGGATCGGGCAGACGCTCAGTTTCCGGAGCCGCTATTCCAGCTTGGACCGGCGCGGACTGGTGGACTACTTGGCGCCCCGAATCTTTGGGCGTCCCAAGCTGGATTTGAATTTGACTGTGCTGTATGACCGCTCGAACGATGTGCGGACATTTTCCGCCACGCGCGAAGAGGCCAGCGCGCAGATCACGGACCGGATTTCGAAATCGCTGACCGCATTTTACCGGTTTTCATATCGAAATGTAACAGTAGGAGCGCTGAAAATCGATCCGCTGTTGCTGCCGCGGTTCTCGCAATCGGTGCGGATCGGAATCGCCTCGGTGAACCTGATTCAGGATAGGCGCGATGATCCGACGGATGCGCATAAGGGGATGTACAACACGATCGACTTTGGGTTTGCGACCAAAGCCTTTGGATCCCAGGCAGGTTTTCTGCGCGTGTTGGGGCGGAATGCGACGTATCATCGCGTGGGAAGAAAGTATGTGCTGGCGCGGCAGACCTCCCTCGGGCTGCAGCCTTCCTATGAAACGCGGAAGGGCTTTGTTCCAACCCCGAACGATAGCGATCCCATCCCGCTGCCGGAGCGCTTCTATGGAGGAGGCGGCAATTCCATGCGAGGCTTTCCGGAGAACCAAGCGGGGCCGCGGGACCAGAGGACCGGATTTCCGCTGGGCGGTTCCGCGCTCTTGTTTAACTCGACCGAACTGCGGTTTCCGTTTATCGGCGAAAACATCGGCGGCGCGTTATTTCATGATTTCGGGAATATTTTCGATAAGCCGAGCGACATCTCGTTCCGGTTTAGTCAGAAAAACCTGACGGACTTCAACTATATGGTGCATGCTGTAGGCGCGGGCGTCCGGTACCGGACCCCAATCGGGCCGGTGCGGCTCGATTTGGCCTATAGCATCAATGCGCCGAAATTTAACGGTTTTGGCGGAACCTATAACGATTTGGTGACGTGCTCCCGCGACAATACCTGCGTGCAATCCGTGCAGCGCGTAAGCCGGCTGCAATTTTTCTTTTCCATTGGACAGGCCTTCTGATGCGGATTTTCTTGCTGTTCATGCTTGTGGTTTCATCCCGGGGGGAACTGCTGGACCGGGTTGCGGTGACGATTGGAAACCAGGTGATCACGCAGGGACAGTTGGATGATGAAATCCGGATGACCGCCTTCCTGAATCATGAACCGCCGAGTTTCACGGCGAAGGCCAAGAGGGATGCGGCGGACCGGTTGATTGAGCAGAGACTAGTGCAGCGGGAGATGGAGTTGGGCCGGTATGGCGAGGGCTCCGAGGCGGAAGCGGCCGCAATGCTGGACAAGCTGGAGAAGACCAGGGCTCGCAGCCCGGAGGAGTTCGACCGGGAATTGCGGGCAGCGGGTCTGACCAAACAGGAACTGCAGCGGCATCTGCTGTACGGTCTGCGGCTGGCAAGCTTTATCGATCTGCGGTTCCGCCCCGCCGTGCAAGTAACCAGACAGGAAGTGGACGAGTACTACAAAGACAAGATTCTGCCGGATCCCAAGACTGGCAAAAAGCCGGACCTGGCGGAAGTGCGGCAGCAGATTCGCCAAACGCTCTCCGCCGAGCGAGCGGACAAGCAAATGGACGCGTGGTTGAAGGATGCGCGGACTCGGTCCCATATTGAGATTCATAAGGAAGCCTTCGAGGACGCGAAATGACGCGGCCGGTGAAGGTACTGCTGGGAGTAGCGGGCGGGATCGCCGTGCTGCTGATTGCGGTGGCCCTGACGGGCGTTTACATAGCGCAGAGTGACTGGCTGCGGGAAAAGCTGCGGACAGCAATCGTCGCGCAGTTGGAGAAAACGACGGGAGGCCGCGCGGAAATAAGGAAGTTCAAATTCGATTGGAAGACTTTGACGGCCGAACTGGACGATGTGGTGCTCCACGGGACGGAGCCGGCCGGGAGCCCTCCGCTGTTGCGGATAAAAACACTAGTGGTGGGCTTTAAGATCATTTCGCTGGCTAAGCGCGATGTGGATATTGCGACGTTGCGAATTGAGGAGCCCAAAGCTTATCTGCTGGTATCCGTAGATGGGTCGACAAATATTCCGAATCCGAAGGTCCCGGTTAAGAGCGATAAGAATGCGATTCAAACACTGCTGGATCTGAAGGTGGGACAGTTTGCGCTGAACCGCGGGACGGTGGAAGTGCACGCGGCAGGGCAGCCCCCGAGGACTGCCGGCTATGATGCCGCCGGACGGAATCTGCAGGCGAACCTTGGCTATGAGGCGGCCGGGCCCGATTACAAAGGCACGGTGAAAGTGATGCCTTTGGAATTGCGCTATGGCGCATATGCGAAGGTGCCGGTGAATTTGGATCTCGCGCTTCAGATTGAGAAGAGCAGCGTGCGGGTGACCGGCGCAAAACTGGATACGGCGGAAAGCCATGCCGAAGTTTCGGGCAGCCTGGAAAGCCTGGAAAATCCGGTGGTGACGGCCCAGTACTCAGGCAGGATTTCGGTAAAGGAAGCGGGTGAGATTTTGAAGCTCAAATCGCGGCAGTCCGGCACAGTGGAATTGGGCGGGACCGCGCGGTACGCGAGCCCGACGGATTACCTGGTGACGGGAAATATACATGGGCGCGGCGTCACGTTTACGCAACCCGGCTTGAGCGTGCGTAATGTGCGTTTGGATTCGGCTGTAGAAGCGGACCCGAAGAAGGTGAAGCTGGAAGGGTTGCGGCTATCGGCTCTGGGTGGGGAGGTGGTGGGAGCGGCGGAGTTGCGGGAGTTCGATGCGTTTGAAGTCCGGGGCAAGCTGGAGCATTTCGACGTTCGGACACTCGCCGCGCTGGAAACCAAACAGAAGCTTCCCTATGACGGCGTGGTGAGTGGACCGTTCGAAGTGCGCGGGCGCTTGAGCGACACCAGGAACCAACACTTGATCGCTTCGACACGGTTGGGAATCTCACCGGTAAAAGGGTCGGAGCCTGTAAGCGGAGTGCTGGACGCCAAATATGACGGCGCGCGGGATACCGTGACGTTTGGGCCGAGTTTCCTAGCCCTGCCAAATACCCGGCTAGACCTTTCGGGAGTGCTGGGGCAGACGGTGAAAGTACATGCGGAATCACGGAATCTGGATGATCTACTTCCTGCGATTGCGTCGCCGGGGATGAATGCCATGCCTGTGTCGCTTGGTTCCGGCGCCGCCGCCGGCAGTGTGGTCTTCGACGGCGCCGTGACGGGCAAGCTGAACGATCCGCGTATTGCAGGGCATGTGACCGGACGCAATTTCATCTACCAACAGCAGACGGTGGATCTGTTGGATGCCGACCTTACGGCGCAGAGCACGGGCGCGGCGGTTTCGCGGGCCATGTTGAGCTACAAGACCCTCCGGGCATCATTCTCCGGGTCGGTCGGCCTGACGGATTGGAAGCTGGAGAACTATGAACCGGTGAACGCCCGGATGGTGTTGCAGAATGCGAATGTCTCAGAGTTGCTGCTGCTGGCGGGCCAGAAGGACATACCCGTGACAGGCATTCTGAGTACAACGGCTCAGGTGACCGGGACCGTGGGGAGTCCGCAAGCCACGGCGGATTTGAGTATGGCGAATGGATCGATCTATCAAGAGCCGTTCGACCGTCTGACCGGGAATCTGAAGTATTTGAACGGCGGGACACAATCGGGCACGTTTCAACTGCGGGCCGGAACCAGACAGGTGGATCTAAAGGCATCGTATACGCACGCTCCATCGGATTTCTTGACGGGCAAGCTGCAGTTCGATGTGGCGAGCAACCGGATGATGCTGAACCAGTTTGTCAATGTGAAGAAGGCTCAGCCGGGATTGAACGGCTCGGTGGAGTTGAAGGCTTCGGGTAGTGTGGCGCTAAGCCAAGTGAAGCTGGCCGGTTCCAAGGCTTCCACGGCCAAAGTGGACGTCGGGACGCTGAACGCGAACCTGGGCGCGACGGGGCTTGTGCTGGATGGACGGCCGATCGGCGATGCGGTGTTGAATGCCAACACGCAGGGCCAGACCGTGAAGGCGCATCTGGAGAGCAATTTTGCGCAGTCGGTCATCCGGGGTGATGGTACGGTGGGCCTGACGGGCGATTATCCAATTCAGGCGGCGATCACGTTCTCGAAGGTGGATTTGGGAACCTTGCGAAGATTGCTGATGCCTGCCCAACCCGGCCAATCCATGCAAGTGGGCGGGTTTGTGGAAGGGCGCGTGGACGTGAGCGGCCCGGCAGCAAAACCCGAGCTGCTGAATGCGGCGCTTCTGATTCCGAAGCTGGAAGTGCGGCCGGAATCCCTCACCGGGGAGGCCGCGAAATTAGGCGATCTGACGGTGCGGAATACTGAGCCGGTGAAACTCACGCTGGTGAACCAAGTGATTCGGGTGGAAAGCGCGAAGCTTACGGCGCGGAACACGGACTTCGCCATTTTGGGGCAGATCAGGCTAAACCAGAAGCAGCCGTTAGAGTTGCGAGCCACGGGAAAGGTTGATGTCAGCCTGGCCCAGGTGTTTGACAAAGACTTGACGAGTTCGGGAACGGTGCAATTGAATGCGAATGTCCGTGGCAGCTTCGCCGACCCCCAAGTTACGGGAAGGGCGGATTTGCAGAATGTGAACCTGGCGTATGCGGGACTGCCCAACGGGATTTCAAACGGCAACGGACGCATTCTGTTCGATGGTTCGCGGGCCACCATTGAATCGCTAACGGCGCAGACAGGCGGAGGCACGCTGCGGCTGACCGGCTTCGCCGCCTTCGCGGGCCCGTCGCCGGCATTTCGATTGGAAGCTAACGCGACCGGAGTACGGGTGCGGTATCCGGAAGGCGTAAGCTCAGTGAGCGATGCGGTATTGAGCTTGACGGGCACATCGGAGCGGAGCGTTCTGGCCGGCGACATCACAATCCAGAAGATCTCCTACAACCCACGAAGCGATCTGGGTTCAATTCTTTCGGCAAGCCAACCCGTTTCGAGCTCCGCGGCGCCTACGGGAATTCTTGCAGGCTTGCAATTCGACGTGCGGATTCAAACCTCGCCCGATATCACGTTCGAAACGGGAGTTGCGCAGGATCTGGAGACCGAGGCGAACCTGCGGCTGCGCGGGAGCATGACGAACCCGGCGCTGCTGGGACGAGTAATCATCACCCAGGGGAGTCTAACGTTTTTCGGGAACAAGTACACAATCAATCAGGGAACTATTAATTTTTTCAACCCGATCAAGATTGAGCCCGTGCTCAACATCGACTTGGAAACGAAGGCGCGCGGCGTCGACGTCACGCTGACGGTTTCGGGGCCGATTAGTAAACTGAATGTGACTTATCGAAGTGACCCGCCGCTGCAGTTCGCCGACATTGTCGGGCTGCTGGCGACAGGCAAGACACCCAGCGACCCCACTCTAGCGGCCCGGCAAACCGACACGCAGCAGAGTTGGCAACAGATGGGCGCTAGTGCGCTGGTGGGGCAAGCGATCGCGAACCCGGTTGCGGGGCGGCTGCAGCGGTTCTTAGGCGTGAGCAAACTGAAGATCGATCCATTGCTTCCGGGTCTGGGCGGCGGCGGAAGCAGTGCCGGCGGAGCGAGCGCGGGCGCACGGCTGTCCGTTGAACAGCAGATTACGCCGAACATTATCTTCGATTACGTTGTGAACACGAACTCGACTTCGTCGCAATTGGTGCGGGTGGAATGGGCGTTCAGCAAACAGTGGTCGGTCGTAGTCTTGCGGGAAGAAAATTCCGCGTTTGGAATTGATTTCCAGTATAAGAAACGATTTAAGTGATCAGCGTTTCTGACACTTCGGGCAGTAATGACTGGACCGCTGTGAAATGACGATGCGGCGGATGGAGCGGCAGCAGATTACGCAAGGCTTACCAGTTCTGCCGTAGACGCGGTGACTGGTTTGGAAACTTCCCTTTTGGTTGGCGGCATCGACGTAATCGGAAATGCTGCTGCCCCGGGCCGCTATAGATTCGGTAAGCACCTGCTGAATCGCTTCGTGCAACGCTTCGGCTTTCTTGTTTGTCACATGGATGGCTAAGGGATGTATGCCCGCGCGGAAAAGAGCTTCATCCGCATAGATATTCCCCAAGCCGCGGACGAAAAGCTGGTTCAAAAGACGGGCCTTTATCTTGCCCGTGCGGGATTTCAGTAGCGAAGTGAATTCGCTTTTCGGTATCAGGAGAGCGTCGGGACCGAGCTTGGCGACGCGCTCGGGAACTTGTTCGGCCAATTCGATACAGCCGAACGTGCGTGCATCTGTGTACGTGAGCACACCGTCCGAAAGCGTGAAGATGGCGTGCGTATGTTTCTCGGCCGGCACGTTCCAGCGCAGTTTGCCTGTCATCCCCAGGTGAACGATAAGAAATCCTGACGGATCCAGCGAGAGAAGGATGAACTTGCCATGCCGGGATACGGCTCGAATGATACGTCCGGCAGGGCAGCCCCCCCGGTATATGCGCGCCAGGCGGATTTCGACGAACTCAATCCGCTGACCGGAGATATAAGGGCTCAAACTGCGAACCACGGTTTCCACTTCCGGAAGTTCGGGCACGGGCTTCTTTCTACATCATTTCATGTTGACTCACCGGAACCGAGACCCTCCGACACCGCTCGCAGCCATAACGAATGCAAAGGGGAGAGAAATTCCAGTCGAACGTCCACCTTAATTAAGCCACACCTTTTTACGTAGAACATCATGCGTTCCATATATCGAGTTCAGATTACATTCAGCGATAACGGCGGAACCCCGTGAAGAATTTTATAGTTTCAGCATGTTCATTCTGTTGTCTATCTGCTTCCGCGCACAACATCCAGGCGCTGCAGACGGGGTCGAACCAAGGGATGGGGATCGCGCTCAATGCGCCGGGTGAAGGCTACATCGTGCGGGAACAGTTGAATCAAGCTTGGAAGAAAGTCGGCAATTCCCAGAGCATTCTCATAGCGGACAGCTCCCGCAGGATCCACAGCGGAATAGCGGCTCCCTGTTTCTTCACAATGAGCGATCCAGCCTTGTACGTGAGCAGTTCGGCCAGTACAGGTTCGATTGCCTTCACCGCGACAGACGAATCCTGCCCCTTCACCGTCACCAGCAACTCGGCCTTCATCACCATTATCGGCGGCGGATCTGGAACGGGCGGCGGCGCCGTGACGTTTTCCGTCGCACAAGATTCCGGTGACAGACGGACAGGTACGGTATCGGTGGGAGGCCAGAGTTTTACGGTGACGCAAGCTGGAGCGCTGGGTCAGTATTTTGTTCCGATTACGCCTTGCCGCCTTGCCGATACCAGGAATGCGAACGGCCCTTTCGGCGGCCCTCGAATCGCCGGTCAATCCACCAGAAGTTTCACAGTTCCAAACAGCTCCTGTTCAATTCCTTCCAGCGCTCAAGCTTACTCGTTAAACCTCACCGTAGTACCGCAGAGCTACCTTGGATACCTGACTGTCTGGCCGGCCGGCCAAGCTCAGCCCTTGGTATCGACGCTTAACTCTGACGGCCGCATCAAAGCGAATGCCGCAATCGTGCCTGCCGGAGCTGGCGGCGCGATCAGCATATTCGCCTCGAATACGATTGACGTCATTATTGACATTAATGGATACTTCGTCGATGTTCGTAGCAGTGCCGCGCTTGCTTACTACCCCGTACCACCTTGCCGCATCAGCGACACGCGAAGCCCCAACGGGCCCTTTGGCGGACCCTTTGTTGCCGGACAAACGGCGCGCACAATCCCCATGCGGTCCAGTTCTTGTAGTTTGCCCGCTACTGCTCAGGCGTACTCGGTAAACTTTACCGCGGTGCCGCACGGACCGCTTGGATTCTTAACGGCATCTCCCACCGGACAGTCCAGACCGCTCGCTTCCACGTTGAATGCTTCCAACGGTGTGGTCACGGCTAATGCCGCCATTGTTCCAGCCGGCATCAACGGATCCTTCGATATCTTCGCTACCAACGACACCGACCTGGTGGTTGACATTACCGGATATTTTGCCCCTCCCGCGGCGGGCGGGTTAGCGTTCTATAGTCTCAGCCCCTGCCGCACTCTCGATTCACGCCTCCCTACAGGTTCGCTACCGTTTACAGGAGCTACAAACATAAACGTCGCGGGCAGCTCATGCAGCCCCCCGTCGGAGGCGACATCATACGTCTTCAATGTGACCGTGGTGCCTGCCGGACCGCTCGGCTACCTTACGCTTTGGCCTCAGGGCACATCTCGACCAATTGTCTCGACCCTAAATGCAATTGATGGGGCGATCACCGGCAACATGGCGATCGTGCAAACTTCGAACGGATTCGTCAGTGCTTTGGCAACCGATCGCACACACATTGTGCTGGATCTCTTTGGCTATTTCGCGCCGTAGCCGGATTTTTCTCACCGGATTTTCTCATAGGTCACGAATTTGTTCGTCGAAGCGGTCCACAGCCCAGCGATAGAGTTGCTGGTCTTCAGCGACGGACGTTAATAGTGCCCGCCCCACACTGTCGTCCATGGAAACCCATGAAAGGCCGTCCCGCATCTCCGCCGAGACATTCTCATGCGTGATGCCCATATCCGGCAACCAGATCCCGGCCGCGGCCGCCTTGCTCCGCAGCAATCGCCAACTTTCGTCCATGCGCTCCGAGATGCCGGTAAAGAGGAATTTATTCAGGACTTCGCGGGCCGCGTCGAGCCGAATCGCCCGGTACCGGGCATCTGAGTACGAAAAACCGCTGCTCTCAAGAACGGTATAACGCGCAAAAAAATTCGTTGCGTAGTTTTCGCGGAAATTGCGGAATCCTGTCTGATCGCCTGCCAGTATCCAACGGGCACATTCCTGAATGGAGAGGTTCGGCATGTCCGGAGGAAGCTGGCTGAGCAGAACCGGGTGCTTAATGGCGGCGTAGTGTTTTTTTGTATAAGTGATATAGGAAATGAACTGCTGAACGGGCTCGCGGAGAAAAGTTACGTAATGCATACGTCTTTGAGCCAGCTCAGGGGGGAATCGGCGGACAAAATGCGAACTGAAAGCCCTCACCGAGGGTTCAGTCACAAGGTCTGCAATCTGATCGTCATGGTACACAAAGTCGGTATCATGATCGAAATACAACCAAAGGTGTGCGGCCTGACTGAACGTGGTGTCCAGAGCCTTTCGAAGAGAACTACCGCTGCTTTTCGGTACGTGGATATGCGCCAGAACCGGCGTTCTTTCATTCAGAGGAAACCTCGGACTCATTCTCTCAGAGTAAATTACGTCACCAACCGGGCAGCCGGCCTCTGAAGGGAGGGCATTCGCGTAGGCGACAAGGAGGATTGACGAATCGATGGCGCAGCCGGTACTATACAGGTGCGGGGTGGAGCAGTCTGGTAGCTCGTTGGGCTCATAACCCAAAGGTCGCAAGTTCAAATCTTGCCCCCGCAACCAATTAAATCAACAAGTACAAGCAGAACCGGACAAGCCACAAACTCCCATTAACTCCCAATAGCCAAAACGGGACGCTTTTTGCTGCCGTGTAACACCATTTCTACAACTTTGCTGTGAGCCTGACGTTTACTGTCCGTCATGGCTTTCCCATAGATGTTGATCGTCGTTTGAATGCTGGCGTGGCGCATCAACTCCTTTTGGACGGTGATGGGAGCGCCCGTGTCGTCCAGCCACGACCGATAGGTGTGCCGGAACGTGTGCCAGCCGATAT
>JALYXI010000152.1 GCA_030947245.1 Acidobacteriota bacterium | reverse complement strand
CAGTTCATCACCATCCCCGGACCGCTCCGCTCCTTCGGCCGGATGGCCGCAATCTCCACCGACATCAATCCGGATGACGTTCTCACTTCGCTTGCCCGCAACGTGGTTACGAATGGGTATCAGGCGTCGCATAGCAATGACGCGCTGGAACAAACTGAATATCTGAAGCTGGTAAACCGCTATCTATCGCAAGCCCGGGAAATCGAGAAGCTGGCCGGACCCTCGGGAGTGCTCAAGATCGACACCTGCGATTCCGCGCAAACCGGTGATCTCTTGCGCGTGCTCGGATTCCGTATGCGCGGAAGCTGCGGCAGTGACGTTGTGCTGGAAACGGTAAATGCCACCCGCGCTTTTCTGAGTACGGATTCCGGCTTCCCCATTGCGGAATTGGAGCAAGCGCTCCGGACCAACAAGCTGTTCAGCTATCCTTTCCAGCCAACGCGCGTGCCCGTCGTTTATGGAGCCGGTTATTGGTTAGGCCAGAACGCCGCCCCAGGCGACTTTCTGGATGCCTTCTTAGGTGATCCTTCCCTCTGCCGCTTTTATCTCGGCATGTCCAAGCTGGATCGCGAAACCGCGGACCAACTTCGGAAGTCGGTTCCGGCGCCGCGCCTGCGAGCCTATGCCCACGTCCTGGATTTTTTTGGCGGCATGTTTGAAATCCGAAATGGAAAGGCCGTAGCGCCGGGCGGCCAGCGCTCCGCTTCGGCGTGGGCGGACCTGGTGGGTGTCAGCCCCGATAAGGGTCCGGTATTCTTCGAACGGCTGCTGGCAAAAGATGACGGATGGCTGGCCAGCCAGTTTGACGCGCTTGCCCGGATTCACGGCCCCGTTCAGGATTATCTGACCGAACCTGCCCGGATGAAGCGGTTTTATAACGCTGTGCGCGGCAAGGTCACCAGCCCCGGCCCCGCCCGCCCCGTGTTCCGCTCCAACGCGGACATGATGTTGTTGACCACGCGGCTTCGCCTCGATCCCAATGGGCAACCGCACATTCCCGGTTCGCTCGAGGTTTGGAAAAACCTGTTTGTGAATCACCCGCATGGTAAGTACGATGCCAAGCTGAGCAAATCCGCCCAGGCGTGGAAGGACCCGGACGATGTCTTGGAAGCGCTGTTCGGCCTTTCCCGAAAGGCTGTCGAAAACGAACCCCTCAAGATCTTCATGGCGCTGAGCGACCTCGACCGGAACCGTGCGGCGCCGCTGAAGCCCGCCACGGTTGACCGGCTGGCGCGCTCCTGGAAAGAGTACGGGGCGCAGTACGCCATCTTCAACGATTCACCGGCCGTCACAGATCAAACCGTGGTGCAGTTCCTCGATACGGCGGATTCGATCGAGCATATGCGCGATACGTTGATCCGCCAGAATGCAGCCGGTTTGATGCAGTCGTTGACGGGATTGTGGCAGATTTTGTGCCGCCAGTCAGTCATTCCGAGCGCGAAAGCCGATGCGGCGCTGGCAGGCATTCTGACGCCCTTTGCCGAAGCATCGAATGAACGGGAATTGTTTGACGCGGGCCGAAACGGGGTTCACGTGTTACTCGTGGCAACCGGGAATCCCAAGAGTCTACAACCGCAGGAGCGCTTGCTCGGTCTATTGGCCGGAGCCGCCGCGCCTGCCGACACAGACGCGCGCGACCGGCTTGTAACCGATATGCAGCACGTGCTGGAAGCCCAGCGCATTCTATCGCTCGACACCATCTTCCAGCTAGCCGACAACCTGGAGAGTGTTTCGCGCGGGGAGAAGTTAAACGCCGCGCTTGCGACCAAGCTGGCCGCCCGGGTTTCCGATATCCAGTTGCCCCGCGCTTCCCTCTCAGGCGCGGAGAAGAATGCTCTCGCCTTCGGATATTGGACCGAGCGGCACATCGAAATGGAGCGCAAGCTGAATATGCGCGCCCTCATCGATAAAGCTCAGGGCAACCCGGAGAAGCTCAAAGACCTGCGTGGCGCGCTCACTCCCTTTCTACGGGACACGCTGGTGGCTTATAACTACGTCCACTACGCGCCGCCGGGAGCGCAGATTCTGTATACCAATCCCTTATTTGTCCGGGGACACGATTTCATTGGGATGCAGGGCGCCAGCCACACGTGGAAGACCACCGAAATGCTGGGAACCGGGTGGCCTTCAAACGGGGGAGGACGCCTGACCGGATCTCTGGCGAACCTTCCTTATGCGCTGGCCGAAGCGGAACAGAACTTCCTGGTTCCCACCCAGACGCAAGCCCTGATTTGGGGCGACTTGGTACCCCAGATGATCCTGAGCGCGAAGATTCCGCGATGGTGGAACGTGACCCCGGCGCAGGTCCACTGGGTGGGCGCGCAGATGCGCTTCGGGGAAACGCTGCTGGCTGAATCCGCGCTGAACCCGGCGCTCCGGCAGCGCGCCATGGCCGCACTCGATCTGCAAGCCGCGCCGGCCCGCCGTATGATGGTGGAGCGGGCGCTCGAAACCGGCGATGTCCGGGAGGCGATTGAGCGGATCACCCCTTCAGAATTGTTCGGTATGGCGTCCGAGATTTCAGGCCGTTCTCCCGATTCCGAGCTCGGCCGGATCCGGCAGGACAATGCCGCTTTCGTCAGTGATGCCGCGATCTCCTTCGCATTTGGAACGCCCAAGCCCACGCTGGCCAACTCCTACCGGCCAGAGCTGTTGCGCCTGAGGACGTTTCCCACGTTGATGGGCTATTCCAGCCGGATCATGGCGGAAAGTTGGGAATCGAATACCCTATATTGGGCTGCGCTGGCGGACCAACTCCATATCCCGCCTTCCCAATTGAACGTGCTGATTCCGGAATGGACACAAAAAGTGGTCGAACGAATCTTCGCTTCGCATCTGGAAGATTGGCCGGCTCTGTTGAAATCGTTGCGCGCCGTGGGAGAAGATGTACGGACAGAGGCCTCGCGCGGACCGGCTGACGCGAAGGCTGGAATCGAATAGTTCGGAGAACCTGAGACAATGATCGCGAAGCGTTTCTGGAAAGTGGCAAGTGCGGGACTGCTGGCCGCGGGACTGCTGGCCGTATGCGGTGGGTTGTTCCTATGGGCGCAGGACGGCCGGATGCCGGTGTTCAAATCCAAGGTGGATTTGGTGGTGCTCAGCTTTACGGTAACGGACAGCCGGGGCCACTACATCACGAACTTGAAACCGTCGGATTTCAAGATCAGCGAGGACGGCATTCCTCAGAAGCTTTCCACCTTCGCGGAGGGCAGCAAGCCGGCGATGGAAGTGCTGGGCGACGGTACGCTCCGGCCGCTGGTACGCGGCGAGGACGCCGGGCTCGGGAAGCCGGGGCTAGATTTGCAATCCGACGCGTTTGTCGGAACGAACGTATTCGTTCTGTTCGATACCAGCAACTTCATGTACAAGGGCTTTGTTTACGCCGAGGACGCGATTGCGGATTTCGTGCGCGGCCTGGACCGGGCGGATTCGGTAGCCGTTTACACCTTCAGCCGCAATCTGTCGAGGGCTGCGGTATTGTCACGGGACCGGAGCAGCGCCATTATGGGACTGCGTAAGGCAGTGGCGGGTGATGACACGGCGCTCTATAACGGGCTGCTGCTCTCGTTGCGCGATGCGGCGAAAGTACCCGGCCGCAAGGTGGTGATCGTGTTCTCGAATGGGCCCGACAACGCCAGCATGGTGGCGCCCGATGACGTGCGCGCGGTAGCGGAGGACGAAGGCATTCCGATTTACGTCATTTCTACGAACGATGTGAACAAGGATTCCATCTCCAGCAGCGTGTTCCGCCGCATTACCTCCCGCACGGGAGGCAAAGCGTACTGGGCGAAAACGTGGCAGAAGCAGGTGGAAGCCTTTGAGAGCATTCGCGAGGATCTTGGAAACTCCTACGCGGTAACCTATTATCCAGCCGCTAATCCGAATGAGGCATTCCGGAAAATCAGCGTTGAAATCATTTCCGATACCGGCAAGAAGTACCGCGTACGGTCGCGGCCCGGATACCGCCCGAAAGCCTTTTAGATCCGGTTCATCAATTCGCGAATCTGGCCTTCCTCTTCCTTATTGGGCCTGCTGGAAAGGGCTAACTGGCACTGCTTTGTTGCGGCCGGCTTATCGCCCTTCTGCGCCAGCGCGATGGCGAAGTGGTAATGGTAGGTCGAGTTGTCCGGAACCTTCGTTGTCAACTCCCGGAAGATGTCGACTGCGTTATCGCTCAGGTTCTTCTTCAGGTATATCCAGCCGATCGTATCCGAGACTTCGGTCAGGTTGGGAAGTTTCTGTTTGGCGCGGTTCGCCAAAGTGAGGGCCTCGTCCAGATTGCCGCCCGTCTCCGCCATCAGAAAAGCGAGGTTGTTCAGCGCTTGCGGATTGTTCGGATCCTTTGAGATGGACTGTTCATAGATCTTCCGGGCTTCCACGTGATTGCCGGCGTTGTCCAGGATCATCGCCAGGCTATTCATTACCGACGTATTATCCGGGAGTAGGTCTTTCGCTTTCTTCAAAGCCTCGATGGATTTCGGTATGTCCTTCATCCGGGCGTACGTTTCCCCCATGCGGGCATAGATCTCACCCTGCTGGCGCTGCGTATCGCTGCTGTTCTCGAGCAGGGCGCGGTAATCGTTCACAGCGCGTTCAAACTGCCCGGCGCTTACCTCCAGATCCGCCAGGTCCAGCTTGAGATCCTTCCGGTTGGGCAGCCGCCGCGATTCAGCCTCCACCAGTTTCAGCGCTTCCGCCGGTTTGCCAAGCAGCATCAAAGATTTGGCTTGGCCGAGCAGTCCGCGTGAGTTCGTGGGATCGGCTTCATAAGCGCGCCGGAAGACATCGTTCGCCTCCTGGTACTTCTTTTCCATCAGGTCCAGAACACCCACTTCCAATAATGTTTCGGGCTGTTTGGGATTCACGGTCAGCAGAGT
>JALYXI010000137.1 GCA_030947245.1 Acidobacteriota bacterium | reverse complement strand
CCTGGAAGGCGATTTCGAAATCTTCGATTCCGAAGGCAGGCCATTCGGACTTGCCGGCCGCACGACAATTGGCCTCTGCCGATGCGGCCAATCGCAAAACAAGCCATTTTGCGACGGCTCTCACGCCCGCACCGGGTTCCTCGACAAGGTGGTAGCGCGCGACCTGCCTCCGCCGAAGCCGAAGGTCTAGTATTCTACCGGGCGGCGGTTACGGAGATTCGGACCGCCGCTCCGAATCCAGTACGTTGGGGCTGCACCGTGGTTCGCGCCGGGTACGGCGTCGCAAACTGAAGAGCATAAATCGCGTTCATGTTTTGGAAAATGTCGATATCGTTCAGATACACGTTGGTTGCGACTGCCTGAACAAGGCTCGTGCCCATGGCTCGTAGCCGTGCATCTACGGTCCGCAGGGCTTCACCCACTGTGTCAGCCGCCTCGGTAGAGCAGTAGACGGCAGTCGCCGTAGCGGCGCAAACGGTCTGTCCACCGGCCCGGTACACCTGCTTTTCCGCCGCGTTCAGGGTGGCAACCCCGGTAACGCCTACCTGAACACCGAAGGGCAGTGAGGACACTTCGATGAGGGACAGCGCGGCATCCGGAAAGGCCTGCCGGAACGCCTGCTCCGTTTGCGATGCCGGGAGTTCGGCCGTGCGGTACACGTTGAGGCTCAGCAAATGAGCGCCCGTGAGTTGAGCGGCGCTAAGGACCCGGGCAATGCGGCTCAGGCAAACCGCGATCTGTTCCGAACCCGTAGCGGGAGTAGTGTTAGCTCCGGCATCCCGGCCCAGGATGCCCGACATATAGAACCGGTCAGCGGTACGGATTCCAGGCGAGAGCGGAACCGGTGAGATTGCGTCCGGCAGAGTGACGGCCTTGCGTGAACTCAAGTCACGGACTGCAATCGCGCTAATCTCGACCGGCGTTTCGAGCGGCATGCGGGCCACCCCCATGGTGGACCTTGCTGGAAGCGTCCCCGTGAAGTAAGTCGCGTACACCTGGTTCAAGGCAGCGTAGTTGGCCATGTCTGTCAGGTAGGCGTGGGTGTAAACGACGTGGTCCATCGTAAGACCGGCAGCTTGCGCCACGGCCTGAACGTTCTTCAGGCACTGGTTAGTCTGAGCCTCGAAAGTGGGGGGTAACTTCCCCTCCGCATCGCGCGCGCCTTGGCCGGAGATGTACAGCGTATCGCCCGCCATCAGGCCGGAACTGAAAGGTCCTACGGGAACCACGCCCGGGGGGGAGACGCTGTGGCGCTGGGGAAGCAGTAGCATCAAAGCCAGTAAGACTCTCACGTTCTAGGCAGCCCTGGTTCGTATTCGAAGTTCATGCGCTCTTTCTCCACAACCAGCGGACGGTTCTGAACGAAGGTATGAATCGCCCCGACATACTCGCCGATAATTCCCAGGCAAAGCAATTGAATGGATGCAAAAAAGAACAGTCCGATAACCATGGGCGCGGTTCCTACAGAGAAGCGGTTCCAAAACAACAATTTGTAAACGAAATAAAGAAACGCAACTACAATACACAAAACGCCGGTTACCAAGCCTGTGAAGGTCACGATCCGTAGAGGCACTTTGGACAGGTTGGTGATCCCCAGCATTGCCATATCGTACAGCGTGTAAAAGTTGTTGTGAGTGATGCCTTTCAGGCGGCGGGGCTGGTTGAAAAGGATCTCTTTGCGCGGCAGACCGATCTCCGCGACCATGCCACGGAAATAGGGATAAGGGTCTTTGAAGGTCTTGATTACCTCGCAAACCTGGCGGTCGTAAAGCCCGAAGCCCGTGAAATTCTCGTAGGTTTCGATGTTCGACATCCGGTTTACCAGTTGGTAGTATTTCGTCCGAATCCAGAACATCAGCTTGTTTTCGTCGCTGGTTTTCTTGATGCAAAGTACTACCTTGTATCCCTGTTCCCAATAGCCCACCATCTCGGGAATCAGTTCCGGCGGGTCTTGCAGATCCGCTACTAATCCGATTACCGCATCGCCGCTGGTCTGGTTAAAGGCGTGGTGGGGAGAGCGAATGTGGCCGAAGTTTCGTGAGTTGGCGATCACCTTAACGTTGGTATCCTCCCGGGCAATCTCCTTCAACAGTTCGAGAGTCCCGTCGGTGGAGTTGTTATCGATAAAGATGTGCTCGTAGCGGTACTGATTCAACCCGGCTATTACAGCTCGAACGCGGTTATAAACTTCACGGACATTGAGTTCTTCGTTGTAACAGGGCGTCAGCACGGTGATACTTTTCATAAGTTAGCCATCGAAGCGAAGTAACTCCGGATCTATTTCAAACTTCCGCGACTCGTACCAGGAATAGAGGTCTTGCAGGGACTCCTTCTTACTGCGAAACGGAAAGGGGCCGATCTCGGCGAGCAGCCGCTCATTCGAGCCGCTGTACTCCGTTCCCATCCCGGAGTTCACAATATGAATCTCCGTACCGGCGGCGATCGTTCGCGCCAACGCCAATATCTCAACAGGATCGCCAGTACAGACATTATAGGTGTGGTGGACAGGATGGTTCTCGATGAACCAGGTTGTGATTGGGGCCAGATCGCGGATATCGAGATAATCGAACCGAACGTTCTGGCGTACGGTGACCGGCAGCCCGTGTACCAAGCGGCAGCAGACGTTTGACAGAAAGCGTACCTCCCAATCTTCATACTTGCCGAATACGCCAAACAGCCGCAAGTTGACGATGTTCGGCGCCAATTCCGTGTACTTCGCGCACACGTATTTCGCGAAGCCGTAGTCGTCTTCGGGAACAGAGGCGTCGAAGTACGATTCGGGCATCAGGGGCCGGTACGCCCGGCGGTCGAATTCGGCGCCGGAGCCGAAGTGGAGCATGCGCCGGTACAGGTGGCTGTTCCTGGCGAAGTTGAAAAACATGCGGATGTTGTTCTGAAACAGGCCGGGCGCGGTGGTTTTCCGATTGGAACGGCCAGTGGCGGCATGGATCACGGTATCGAACCGGCCCGTTTCAAGATATCGGTGAACAGCGCTCGCCTCCAGAAGGTCCAGTTCGGCACGGCCCGGAGCGCTCACCTCATAGCGGTCCGCGAGCAGTTCCACCAGATTCCGTCCGACAAAACCGGAGCCTCCGGTGATGAGAATGCGTTTCCGCATGCTACCGCTCAAGCGGGGGGATGATCATGTTGGCGAGAAACTCTTCCCGCGGCAGAAAGGGGAACAGGTCTTCGAGCGGCTTGGAAACGAAAGAGCCGTCAGGCAATTGAGTCGAAGACAGCCGCGGGCCGCGCACTTCTTCCGGGATGACGTGAACATCGCAGATTACCGGACCCGGCATATCGAGCACGCGCCGGATCTGACGGCGCAGGTCCTTCTGGTTTTCGATCACGACCGAAGCAATGCCGTACGATTCGGCAACTTTGCCGAGGTTTGGAACAGTGAGGCCCGTCGAACGATCGGCGCCAATGGACGATTCCCCGAAATAGGCCTTCTGCGAAGCCCGGATGGAGGCGTAGCCATCGTTATTGAGCACAAAGAACTTGATTGGCAAGTTGAGCCGGCGAACGGTTTCAAGTTCCTGGATATTGAACTGAAAGCCGCCATCGCCATCGACGCAGACGGTCCGCTGGTTGCCGGCCGCGACGCAAACACCGATGCTGGCCGGCAACCCAAAGCCCATGGAACCTAACCCGGCGGTGTGAAACACGCGCTGTCCGGCGCGGGTGGGATAGCTGAAAATGAAAATTTCAATCCCACTCCCGGAGCTGCCGGAGACGACGCAGTCTTTCGGCGCCACCTCTTCGCTGAGAACCTCGGACAAATGATAAATGCTGACTTTGGTTTCAGGGTTGCGATGCTCCGCCGTAATCAACGGATAGCGCTCCTGCCATTCCCGGACCCGCGCTTTCCACGTGGCGCGGTTCTTCGGCACGATGCTCTCGCGTTGTGCCAGAACCTCCGTCAGAAACTCGCGGGCATCGGCGCAGATCTCGTTTTGAAGCGTGCCGTGCAGCTTGGCGATCTCCGCGGCGTCGACATCCACCATAGCTTTATAAGCTCCGCGAGCAAGATTCTTCGGAGCAAAACCGGTGAGAGAGTTATCCATCCGGGAACCCAGAATCAGCAGAAAATCGCAATTCTGGATGGTGAAGTTGGCGCCCCGGGCGGCAAGCGATCCCGGCCGTCCGGCAAACAGCGGGTCGTCCGCCGAGACTAGGTCGCTGGCGCACCAGGTGGTGGCGGCGGGAACATCGAACAACTCGAGCACCTTCCTGAGTTCGGGAACCGCGCGGGCCAGGCGGACTCCATTGCCGATCATGATCAGGGGCCGTTCGGCGCGGTTGAAGTTCTGAATCAGCTCCGCAACGGGCGCGTGGAGATCCGGCGCCAGGGGTGCGCCCGGATTGAAGCCGGGCATCGCTTCCACCTCGACCGGCGAGGCCTGAACGTCGATGGGAATGTCGATCCAGACCGGTCCTGGCCGGCCGGTTACCGCAAGATGGACGGCCTTTTCGAGGTGGTAGCGAATCGATTGGGGATCTTCAATGGTCACCGCATATTTCGAAAGCGGCCGCGCCAGCGAGACGATGTCTACCTCCTGCGGGCCAAGCTGACGCACGCCAAGCGGAGCACCATCGGGGCGGAACATCCGGTCCGGACGCTTTACCTGACCGGAAAGGAACAGCATCGGCGTGGAATCCAGCCACCCGCCGGCGAGGCCGGTAATGGCGTTGGTTCCTCCGGGCCCGGTGGTCACCAACGCGACGCCCAGATTGTTAGTCGCTTTAGCGTAATTCTCGGCGCAGATGGCGCTGGCTTGCTCGTGTGAATTGCAGATCCAACCCAAACGGCTTTCACGGGCGAGGGACTCATCCAG
>JALYXI010000102.1 GCA_030947245.1 Acidobacteriota bacterium | reverse complement strand
GTCATAGAAACCCTGCGTTCTTCAGAAGCTATCGGGATCGCACCCACGCGCAGGTTCGCGAAAGACCCGCCTGAGCCCTCGCCGACCCAAAGCCCGAGAGACCCATGAATACGGTCGCTGAGTTCCTTGACGACGAGGCAGGGTATCGTGGTCCCATTTATGAACACACTCACTTTAGGCCGCGCGACACCGATGCGGGCGTGAAACCACTCATCACGAAATCGTCGCTAAGAAGGCTGGCGAACGGCATCAGTTTTTAGTATCGCCCAATTGCACCTATGTACGGCTGCCCGCGTGTCCGATAACTGGTGACTGACGGTGCGACGTTTTCGTCTTTACCCTCATCCCCCGCTATCAGTAACTTCGCCGCAGCTGGATCAAACTGATCCCAGTACTAGAAGTTCAGGCGCAATGCCATTTGGATGATGCGAGGCCCTTGCTGCGCGCCGGTCGGACGGCCGAAGTTTGTATCGTTCAAGTTGACATTGATGCCGCCGAAGGAGGTCCGGTTGAACACGTTCGAGATATCGGCCCGGTATTCCAAATTCGCGCGCTCCCTAATCCTGGTGCGCTTCACAAGCGAGACCGCTTCGGTGAAGAACGCAGGGTTGCGAACGTCGTTCAGGTAAGGCGAAGCAGTGCCGAACTGGTACGGGCCGGGGACCGCGAAAGCGGCGCGATTGAGCCAGCGGTAGTTCGGATCGTTCGGGTCCAGCTTCGTCCGGTCGACACCTGTTTGGATTGCCGAGCCGGTCGTGCTGGCGCGTAGAGCAGGCGTAAACAGAATGCCGGCGCCGAGAGTGTTCACCGGCGCGTTGATCAGAATGAGCGTGCCGCTGCGGTATTGCTGAATGCCGGCAATGGTCCAACCGCCCACGATGGCGTTCACAAAGCCATTGCCGCCGTTCAGAAACTTGCGGCCCTTGCCGAATGGAAAGTCATACGTGTAAACGAAGTTCAACGTGTGCGGGATGTCCGCCTGCGAAAGAGATTTCTCGGGCTGCAGGTTGTACTGGTCCTGGGGCGCGGTGCCGTTTCCGGTTTGCGTGAAGGCGCCGTTGATGGAAAGATTCTTTTCCCAGGTATAAGCGGCCAGCAGATTCAAAGCGCTGTAGCGCTTCTCCGCTTTCACTTGCAGGGAGTTGTAGCTTTCCGCGCCAGTCCCCAGATACGTGTGGATGATGTTGTTGTATTGCGGATAAGGGCGAAGCGATTGAGCCAGGGTGCCGGTGAAGCCGGCGTAGGGAAGTTTGAAACCGGCCGCGGCCACTTGCGGGTTATTGATATCGAGCGAAAGCAGCGAACCCAAACTCAGGTACTTCGGGTCCACCTGATTGTAGGGAACGTAGCTGTTCAATCGGCTGGCCTTGCTGCCGATATAGGCGATATCCAGAAGAAACGCTCGCGGCAATTCGCGCTGGATGTTCACCTGCCAGTTCTGGATACGCCCGGCCAGGCCATCCTCCTTGGAAAGAACGAGAACTGTCTGGCCGTTTGCATAGGTTGGATCGATCACCGGAGGGGGACGGAACCCCGGCGGGATGAGGAAGCCGCTGTCCCAGTAAAAGGCGGGCGAAATGCCATCCGGTGAGCTCGGCGTTGGCGAAGCACTAACGCCCCAACCGCACGGGAAGCAGCCACCGCCGGTGTTGCCGTTCGCGGCGGAGTAATACATGCCGTAGCCCGCACGAACTACGGTCTTAGGAGTCAACTGGTAAGCCGCCCCGATGCGCGGACCCAGATTGTCCAGATACACGTTGCCGAATCGGACTTTGCCATTGCGGCCCGGTCCGGTTCCCGCGAAGGAAAGGGCTCCCAGATGTCCACCCGCGGCTGCGTTCGGGATGGTTGGGTCGAACGCGGACAGTGTAAGGGCCTGATCCGTGCGCGGAATGAAGACCTCGTAGCGCAAGCCCAAGTTCAAAGTCAGTTTCGAAGTGAGTTTCCAGTTGTCCTGTGCGTATCCGGCGCGGTAGCCGTAGACGATGTTCACGCCTTTCGTGTTGTAATCGCGGCGGGCGTTATCCGGGCCGCCCAGCAGGAAGCTGGCGAACGAGTATCCCGTGGTGGTCCGGGCAGCGGGGTTTGCGGTTTCGAGACTGCTGAAGTTGAAGAGGCCTTGGGCGAAAGAATCGTCAAACGGATCCTGGAACGTGCGGCCACGATGGTATTCGAAGCCGAATTTGAATTCATGCTTGCCGCGAATCCAGGTTAAGCCGTCAAGAAACTCATAGGTCCAGTTCTGTTGAGCACCCCGGTTCTTGGGATTGTTACCAAAGCCGGTAAGGCTGTCTGTGAAGGTGACGATGGGAAACGACTGGGACCCGTTTGTCGCCACGCCTTGCAAACCGAGAGTGGTAGCCCAGTTTTTCAGATCGTCCGGAAGCTGGGAAAAGAGCGATTGATATCTGCTTAGGCCGAAAGTCGCGTGGTTGAGCAGTGTAGGGGTAAACGTAAAATCGTGATTCACGCGGGTAATGTCCGGCAGTTCGCTCGAAACCAGCCCGCTTGCCAGGGGGCCGGGCAAGCCGGATTGCGAAAGGGAACTTTGCCGCTGCCAACTATATAGCCCGCTCAGGCGGTTGCGCTCGGAAAAGGAGTGATCGAGCTTGATGCTGTAGATATTGCGATCCACCACACCGAGGCTGGTGGCGCCGTAGTTGCTCGAAAGTCCGGGTCCGGTCGGGTTCGGGATCAGGGAAAGCATTTTGGTGGAGACCGAACTGAAACGCGATTGCGGGATGATGTTGCCGGGGAATGCGTCGCGCACCAGAACGCCGTTCACCGTGCGGGTCGTCCCGGGGTCATAAATCAGGCGGCTTCCCAGTTCGGAGAAGTCCCCTGTTTTCATGAGGGCTGTAGGAACGCTCGCCGTGATGTTGCCGCCTCCGTTGTTCTGCTTATAGCCGTTCCAGGTGAAATACCAGAAGGTCCTGTTGCGGCCGTCGTACAGTTTCGGGATGAAGATGGGACCGCCCGCGGAAACGCCGAATTCGTTCTGGCGAACTTTGGATTTGCCGAGGAAGGGGCGCCTCTGATTCACCGCCCACCCCGCGGCGTCGAGTTTATCGTTCCGCAGGAAATCGAAAAGCGTGCCGTGAAAATCGTTAGTGCCGGATTTCGTCACGAAAACCTCGATGCCACCGCCGGAGCGGCCGTATTCCGCCGAAAAGTTGCTGGTAAGCACTTTGAACTCACTATACATTTCGACGCTTCCGATCCCGCCATTGGAAACAAACGCAACGCCGCCCGATTCCGGATTGGTATGGCTGGCGCCATCGATCAGAATCTCTTTGCTGCGCCGGGGGCCGCCACTGATGCTGGTTTCCTGCTGCCCGCCATTCACGCCGGGCACGTAGTTGATAAAGTTTTCGGGGTTGCGGAATCCTCCGCTGACGAAAAGCGGCGCGTCCTTCATGAATTTCGGCTGAAAGCTGGTTCCCGTATCGGAGGTTTCGGTCTGAAGAATAGGCGCCTCGGAAGAGATGTTTATGGTCTGCGTGGCGTCGCCGACGGTCAGAATCACGTCTACAGTAAAGCGCGTAGCCACGGCAATGTTGATGTTGGTCTGCCGCGCCAGCTTGAATCCGGCATGTCCGGCTTGCAGCGTATATGTGCCCACCGGAAGACTGGCGAATTCAAAAAAGCCGGAATTGTTTGTGAGCGCCGGGAAGGAAACGCCGGTGTTGTCATTTCTGATGGTAACGTTCGCCCCGGAGATCACGGCCTCGGAAGGATCGGTGACTCGTCCGGAAAGGGAACCTGTATCGGATTGGGAGAAACCCAGAGGGATGCAGAGCAGCGCGAGGGCGCATAGACGGAAAAACCCCGGTGATGACTTGAGCATGGGGCAAAGTTTACCAGATTGAAAGTAAGTAAGTCCGAATTTCGAGATACTGGACGAATGCACCGAAGACATTTTCTGGGCTCCGCTGTCGCACTGGCCGCTTTTCAAGATGATTCATTGACCAAGGTAACGGCGGCAGCCGCAAGCACGAGCGGACGCACGGCGCAAGTGGTTGCCCAGGATGAGGACTTCTGGTTTAACGTGCGCCACGCATTCACGGTGGACCGCAACATCATCAACCTGAATAACGGCGGTGTTTCGCCCGCCCCGAAGGTAGTCATGGATGCGGAGATCCGCTATCTCGAGATGGAAAACATGACGCCCACTTACTACATGTGGCGCATACTGGACCCCGGCATTGAAGTAGCGCGGCGGCGGCTGGCGCAAATCTTCGGATGCGATCAGGAGGAGATTGCGATCACACGCAATGCAAGTGAGGCGCTGGAAATTGTGCAACTTGGGCTCGACTTGAAACGCGGCGACGAGGTGATCTCAACCAACCAGGACTACCCCCGCATGATCAGCACGTGGCAGCAGCGGGAACGCCGGGAAGGCATCGTTTTCAAGCAGGTGAAATTTACCGTGCCGCCGCCCTCAATGGAGTACTTGGCGAAGCAGATTGAGGATGCCGTCACTCCGAAGACCAAAGTGATCCACATCTGCCACATGACAAACCGGACCGGGCAGATCTTTCCTGTGCGGGAGATTTGCCGCAAGGCAAAGGCGCGCGGAATCGAGGTGATTGTGGACGGCGCGCATTCGTTTGCGCAGTTCCCATTCAAGCGGGACGACCTGGAGTGCGACTACTTCGGCACAAGCCTGCACAAGTGGCTGTTAGCGCCCATCGGCACCGGGATGCTGTATGTGAAACGGGACAAAATTCCGAAGATCTGGCCGATGATGGGGGCCGAAGAATCCTTGCGCGCGGATATCAGGAAATTTGAGCAGGTGGGCACGCACCCGGCTTCCCAGCGTAACGCCATCACCGAAGCGGTAAACTTTCACGAGAGTATCGGGGCCGAGAGGAAGGCCGAGCGGTTCCGCTACCTTCGCAAGCGCTGGGCCGACCGTCTCCGCGGGTTGCCGGGCGTGCAAATGCTGAACAGTGAAGACCCGGCGCAATCCTGCGCCATCGGATTTGTCAGCGTCAAAGGCGTGGACGCAACGAAGTTGGTGGGATACCTGTGGAACAAGCACCGGATCTGGACGACGGCCATTGTTACTCCGGGCGAGTATGAGGGCCTTCGCGTGACGCCCAATGTTTACACCACGCTGGAGGAGATTGATGAATTTGCGGCGGTGATGGAGAAAGTGGCGAAAGGCGGTATTCCGGCTTGATATGATTCGTCAAGCATGAATCGCAGAGCGTTCCTAAAGACTGTACCGGCCGGGTTGGCGGTTGGGGCGGCATTTCCACCGGTGCAGGCCGCTGTTCCCAAGATGAAGATTACCCGGGTGCGCGCGTATTCCCCGCCGAATCCGAATCCGCTGTTCAACCAGAGCGACATGGTGGTCACCGTGGAAACCGATGCTGGGATCACCGGAATCGGCGAAGGCGGTTCGAAGGACATGCTGGACCAGTGCGCCGGCCGCCTGATAGGAAGAGATCCACAGTACATCGAGAAGCTATGGCAGGACATGTCCCGTGCTTTCTTCTATCCTCCGGGGCGGGAGAAGGTGGATGCGCTGGGTGCTCTGGATCTCGCTCTTTGGGACATCAAGGGCAAAGTGCAGAACAGACCCGTGCACGAACTGCTGAACGGCATGGCACGCGAGTTTTGCGAGTGTTACAACACGGCGGGAATCATTCCGGGCATCCGCCCCGGCATGAGCGTCAAGGAGCGGGCGCACGCAACTGTCGAAGCCGGTTATCGCGCGTATCGAATGGGCGCTGCCGACGCAAAACCCAACACGACGTTCAATATTCGTGAGCGGGTGAACGCGCTTTACGAGGATTGCGCTCAGGCCCGCGAGGGCGTGGGCAAGAATGGAGATTGGGTGGTGGACTTTCACCAGCGGTTCGATTTGATTGATGCCGTCCGCGGCTGCGGCATGATTGAGAGTCTGGCGCCGTTCTTTGTAGAAGACCCCGTTCGTGCCGAGGCTTTTCTCGAAGACTTGCCCAGACTGCGCCGCATGGTGAAGGTTCCGATCGCGGCAGGCGAAGAATGGGGCAACCGCTGGGACTTCAACAAGCTGGTGGAGAACCACGATATCGACTATGTCCGCGCTACGCTGCCCAACGTCGGCGGCATCACCGAAATGATGAAAATCGCGGCCATCTGTGAAACGCACTTCGTCGGAATCGTTCCGCACTTCACCGGGCCGATTGCGACGGCGGCGCTGGTAAACTCGCTCGGAACATTTCCCGGGCCGGTGTTGATGGAGTACAACTACCAGGGCAGAACGCTGCCGCATTTGCCCGTGTGCCTGGATTTTAAGAATGGCAAACTCTATCCGAATGACCGGCCCGGGTTGGGCGTAGAGCTCGATATGAAGCAGTTGAAACTGGTGACTGAGATTACGCAGCCCGTCACCGCGCGGGCTCAAACGTATTTCCGTCCGGATGGCTCCATTACGAACTGGTAGCGATGCGAATCTTAATGCTGGGTTTGCTTGCGCTTGCAGGGGTCTTCGCGCAGCCCGCCGTCCCGCGCTACACCATCCACCGCGCCGCAAGCCCGATCGTGATCGACGGCAAGTTGGACGACCGGGCATGGCAGGCCGCACCCGTGATCGACTTCGTCTTCCCCTGGGATTTCCAAACCGGAGCTAAACAGAAGACGGCAGCCAGGC
>JALYXI010000057.1 GCA_030947245.1 Acidobacteriota bacterium | reverse complement strand
GCCGCCCGCGCGATTGGGTGCGACCTGCGGATCGAGCTGGTCTGACGCTCTAGAATATTTCTGATCCGACCAGATGCGCGTGGAGTTCACGCCAGACGCAACGCCTCAACTACCCGAAAGGGAACCGTAATCGGCAGTGATTGAGGATGCCTCCTGTTTCGAGCTCAGGCTTCAAAGCTACACCTTCGCGGCCTATCGGCAGAACAGCATCCTATATTAGAGAACGGATGAGATTCTGCTTTCCGGCCCTTTTCTTGTGCGGATGCCTGGGTGCACAAACCATCGAAATTGTGAATGGGCGGGTCTTTGACGGCACGGGCCCCGCGGTGAAGTCCGGCAGGATTTATATTCGCGGTGAACGTCTGCGTATCTCTGAGGTATCGCTCCCGGCCGATCGGACCATCGACGCGGCGGGCCTGACGATTCTTCCCGGCCTCTTCGATCTGCACACGCATTTGGCCGCTTCCGGCTCGTCCGCGCGCGCGGATTGGGGCAAGAATCTGAAATCGTACCTGCTGAACGGCGTGACCGACGTCGTTGACATGAGCACGTATCCCGAAACGTATGAGCCGATGCGGCGGATGCTGAAGCTGTTTTCCGCGCCGCATGATTTCATTGCCGCCCGGATTACCACTCCGGGCGGGCATGGGGCCGAAGCAGGACGCGGGGACATCTTCTCCCTGGAAGTGCTGACGCCGCGCGAGGGCCGCCGGGCCGTCCAGCGGGTGTTGGCCGATCATCCCGATCTAATTAAGGTATTCACGGACGGCTGGAGGTACAACACGGCGCCCGATATGACCAGCATGGATGAAGCCACCCTGGCCGCGATTGTCGATGAGGCGCATAAGAACGGGTTGCCGGTGCTGACCCACACGGTCACGCTGGGGAGGGCGAAGATGGCCGCGCGCGCCGGCGTGGATGTGCTTGCGCACGGAATCGGAGATGCCTACGTGGACGCCGAACTGATCGGGCTTCTGAAAGAGCATCACACGACTTATGTTTCGACGCTGGCGGTGTATGAGCCGCGCGGCACGCCGTCGAAAGAACGCGGCGCGCGCTGGGCCAACCTGATCCATAACGTGGCCGCGCTGCGCGATGCCGGAATTACGCTGGCTGTGGGAACGGATGCCGGCGAACCGGGTACTCCGCACGGCGCCGCAACGCAGCATGAACTCGAACTGCTGGTGCGCGCCGGTTTGACGCCGCGCGAAGCGCTGATGGCCGGGACCTTCAACAGTGCGCGCGCGCTGCGGGTGGCGGAAGACCGGGGCACAATCGCAAACGGCATGCGTGCCGACCTGGTATTGGTCGAGGGCGCACCGGGCGAGAATATCGCTGACATCCACAAGATCCGGCGTGTGTTTCTGAGCGGGCGGGACGTGGATCTTGCTCAGTTGAGCCGCGAGGTAGCGCAACCCGGGCCCACGCCGTTGCCCGCCATCGCCGCACAGCCGCTGATTGACGACTTCGAAAGGCAGGATGGCCGAAGCAACTTGGGCACTCTTCCGATCAACAACACGGATGCAGGGCATGACCACTCGCGAATTCTGTACACGCGCATCACGCGCTCAGGCGCGAACCATGCGATGTCTGTGATTGCGCGCATGTCCGAGAAAGACAAGCCGTTCGCGCGTTTTCTGATTCCGCTGAGCCGGGGAGGATTTGAACCTGTAGACGCCAGCCGTTTTCATGGAATCAGCATGCAGGTACGCGGCGATGGGCAATATTCGGAGGTGCTGCTCTCCCGCACGTCCGCGTTTACCGCGGGCTTTACCGCTTCCGGCCACTGGCAAACGGTCAAGATTCCGTTCAGTGCGTTTCAGGCGGAGAAGGGCCAAGCGGTGTGGACGGGCCGCGACCTGACTCTGGCTGGCGTTGAGCTTGCGCGCCCCGCAGGACAAACGGTATGGCTTGAACTCGATCAGGTGAAGTTCTGGTAGGAAGTTATTTTGAATCGCTTGCATTAGCGCGGATTCCGTTTCAGGGGAGTGCCAGTTCCGGGACATGGCGACAAACCAGCAGGTGGCCGTAACGTCGGATACGCGGGCTGAACTAACTGAGAAGATCAAAAGCACGCGGCGTCAATGCTTCACGAAAGAAAATAGCCAATCCAGATCGGTCGAGCTCATGATTAGCCACACAGATCATCGCTTGATAAGTGCCAGCTCCGATAATGAGCTGGTATCGATGCCGTTGACTTCAAGAAAATCAACAGCTGCTTGAACTCCCGTCCGTTTATTGCCGTCAAAGTAGGCTTGGCTCTCGGCGATATAGAAGGCGTAGGCCGCGGCGATCTCATAAAAGTCTCCGTCGCCGTAAAAATACACATTTTTAGGTTGGGCTATGGCCGACTCCAGCGAACCTTCGCTTCGCACACCATGCAATCCGCCATACGCTTCAATTTGGTCTTTGTGAATTGTGTCGATTGGGTACGCGTAAGGAAGATGGGCTCTTGTTCCAAAGAGGAAACCGGCAACGCGCGTAAAGCCTACTCAGCCAGTCGCCGAAACAAGCCTGCATGCACTGTGCTCGTCTTCCGATGGGCCTTTCTGAACTGGTCATCAGAGGCATAGCGGATTTCGGAAGGTATCTCGTTCACGAGCGCTTTGGTACTTTGCGGTTGTACAGGGCGCTTGGTTGTTTGTCCTTGGACTTTATTCTTTGATTCTCTGATTTTTTCTTTTGCCACCACACGCCTCATCTTATTCTACCGAACCCCGAACCTTACACCCGGGATGCGGAGGTGCTGCTCTCCCGCACGTCCGTGTTTACCGCGAGCATTACCGCTTCCGGCCACTGGCAAACGGCTAGGATTCATCCAGTGCTTTTCTGGCGGCAGGAACTTCGACACCGGTTGCTGGCTAGCACCGTGAAAGTCGTCAGGCCCGACGTTGGCGGTTGGATGTAGAATGACGTTCATTTCGAATGTATATCCAGCATAGATAAAGCGAGTTCAACGCGGATGGCGGGTCCGGCTGCGAGCGATCGACGACAGAGGGGAAACCGTTCACCTCCGTGGACGGCGAACAATCGGAGATCAGTCCGGACACGCCAAGGTTACCCAATGTGATGCAAAACACCCTACTCGGAGAAGCACACATAGTGCACAGAAATTCCCCGTTCCAGGCAACCTCGCTTAAGCCGGATCAAACTGATCCTCTACCGAAGCTCTATGTAAGATAAAAGCACGATGCCGCGACTCACCTGGGAACAGACCGACAATATCGCACTGGCGCTTCAGGAGAAGTTCCCCGATCTGGACCCGACGCATATCCGCTA
>JALYXI010000054.1 GCA_030947245.1 Acidobacteriota bacterium | reverse complement strand
GTGATTCACTCATGAGCGTCAGCTTGGACTGATGCTCGCTCGAAACAGGAATGCAGGTGGGGTGAATCTGCGTGAAGCACGGGTTGGCGAACAGCGCTCCGCGCTTATGAGCGCGCCAGATTGCGGTGGCATTCGAACCCTTGGCATTGGTGGAAAGGTAGTACACGTTGCCGTAGCCGCCAGTGGCCAGTACCACCGCGTCGCCCGCGTAAGATTCGATCTTGCCCGAAAGCAAGTCACGCGTCACGATGCCGCGGGCTTTGCCGTCGATGACCACCAAATCCAGTATTTCGCTATACGTGATCATGTCGACCTTGCCTGCATGCACCTGACGCTCCAGCGCCTGATAGGCGCCCAGCAGAAGCTGCTGGCCGGTCTGGCCGCGGGCGTAGAAGGTGCGGGAGACCTGCGCGCCGCCGAAGGAACGGTTGGTAAGCGAGCCGCCGTACTCGCGCGCGAAGGGAACGCCTTGCGCCACGCACTGATCGATAATGCTGACGCTATTTTGCGCCAGGCGGTAGACGTTGGCTTCGCGGGCACGGAAATCCCCGCCTTTCACGGTGTCGTAGAACAGACGGTAGATGCTATCGCCATCGTTCTGATAATTTTTTGCGGCATTGATCCCGCCCTGCGCCGCGATACTATGGGCGCGCCGCGGGCTGCCCTGGAAGCAAAAGCATTTTACGTTATAACCGAGTTCACCGAGCGAAGCGGCAGCGGAAGCGCCGGCCAGGCCGGAACCCACCACCAGCACCGAGTATTTGCGCTTATTGGCCGGGTTGACCAGCTTCATCTCGAAGCGCGAAGCATCCCAGGCTTTCTCAATGGGACCGGAAGGGATGTTCGAACGCAGCGTCACTTCACCCACCCCGCCAACACCGCTACGGGAATTGAGATATTCCCGAGCGCGATCAGGATCGCCATGGTTGCGGCGAACTTCTTAATGAATGGCGTGTAGTTCGGGTGATGCAATCCCAGCGATTGAAACATGCTGTAGACCCCGTGATACAGGTGCAGGCAAAGCATCGCCATCGCGACAATGTAAAAGCCCGAAACAAACCAGTTCTGGAACCCGAGCACCACGTTTTTGTAGACACTGCCCTCCACGAATCCATTGGGCTGCGCGACTCCCAGACTGAGGTGCAGGATGTGATAGATGATGAAAAGCGCGATGATGGGCCCGCTCCAATACATGGTGCGCGACGCGTAGGAGGAATGTGAATTGTCCTTCTTCACGTACCCGATGGGACGCGCGGCGGTTTTCAGCCTGGCCAACTGGATGGTGGCGATAATGTGAAGGCACACTGCGACCAGGAGCACGATGCGGGTGGTCCAAAGCGCAACCGGGATGCTATGCAGGAAATGCCCATAGGCATCGAGCTTTTCCGGGCCTTCATAGATTTGAAGATTTCCGATTAAATGGCCGACGACAAAGGCAAACAGGATCAGCCCGGTGATTGCCATGACGGCCTTCTTGAAAACGGTGGAATCGTAGAACCGGAAGGCGCGGTGGGACGGACTGCCAACGGCGATAGAACTCATTTCTTGATAGTTTGATTGTGGCACAAGCACTTCAGGCTCATGCCGGCCTCTTTGCGGCCCTGATGGACAGCTGCAAAGGGTTGAATGGCTCACAGTGGCAGCGTTCCTGCTCAGGGGAAGACATGACACCGATGGAACGGCGTGAGTTCTTGGCAGGCTTGGCGGCGGCCGGTGCGGGTCCTCTGGCAGCCCAATCGAACACCTCAACGGATGGCATGATCTACCGAACGCTCGGTAGTACCGGGGAACGCGTGTCCGCCATCGGCCTGGGCGGATCGCACATCGGCAAACAGAAGGAAGAGGACGAGAGCATTCGCCTGATCCGGACAGCGGTGGATCGCGGGATCAATTTCCTCGATAACTCCTGGGATTACAACAAAGGCGCAAGTGAAATCCGGATGGGAAAGGCCCTCCGCGACGGGTATCGCGCCAAGGTCTTTTTAATGACGAAATTCGATGGGCGAACGAAGGAATCGGCTGCGCGGCAGATTGAAGAATCCCTCGTGCGGTTGCAAACCGACCATGTCGATCTGCTTCAATTTCACGAAAATATCCGGCTGGAAGATCCAGACCGTTTCTTCGCGCCTGGCGGGGCGGCGGAAGCGCTGCTAGCCGCTCAGAAATCGGGTAAGACCCGGTTTATCGGCTTCACGGGCCACAAGGATCCGCAGGTGCATTTGCGCATGCTGCAGATGGCCGACGAACACAACTTCCACTTCGATACGGCGCAGATGCCGCTCAACGTAATGGACGCGCACTTCCGCAGTTTCGCCAACGCGGTTGTGCCGATTCTGGTGCAGAAGAAGATGGGCGTCCTGGGGATGAAATCGATGGGTGACGGCGTGATCCTGAAGAGCGATACCGTCAAGCCGATCGACTGCCTGCACTACGCCTTGAACCTGCCGACGTCGGTTGTGATCACCGGCATCGATAGCATGCCGATTCTTGACCAGGCGTTTGAAGCGGCGCGCACCTTTAAGCCGATGGAACCGCAGCAAGTCTCTGCCCTTCTGGGCCAAACGGCAAAGGCAGCGGCGAACGGAGAATTCGAGCTGTTCAAGACCACGAACAAGTTCGATTCCACCGCGCAGCATCCTGAGTGGCTCGGCTGATAAGATCGGAAGTCTTGAATGGCTTCCGCGCCTCAGCAAATCACCGCTATTTATCCGGGCTCATTTGATCCGATTACGAATGGACATTTGGACCTGATCCGGCGGGGATCGCGGCTGTTTGACCGGTTGATTGTCGCAATCCTCCGCAACGAATCCAAGCACCCGCTGTTCTCGGTGGAGGAACGCATGGAGATGCTGGGCGAAGTAGTGCACGACCTGCCTAACGTATCCGTGGATTGCTTCGATGGCCTGCTGGTGCAATATGCCAAATCGCAAAACGCGACGGTGCTGCTGCGTGGCATCCGGGCTGTTTCCGATTATGAATACGAGCTCCAGATGGCGCTGATGAACCGCCGATTGGAGCCTGGAATCGAAACGGTATCGCTGATGTCGAGCGAGGCATTCTCGTTCATCAGTTCCCGCCTGGTGAAAGAAGTAATTAGCCTGGGTGGAACCATCTCGGGACTGGTGCCGCCTTCCGTGGAAGCGCGGCTGAAGCAAAGACTGCACCGCGCGCAACCGCCCTGAATCTGCGAAATTATATAAAGCGATGTCACCAAGCACGAAGATTGCATTAGCCGACCGCGTTTCCACGATCAGTGTTTCTTCCACGATGAAAGTGATGGCGGATGCGGAGAAGTTGCGCTCGCAGGGCCTGGACGTGGTGGATTTCGGCGCGGGCGAACCGGATTTTCCTACGCCCGGCAACATTAAAGAAGCCGCCATTCGCGCTATTCATGGCAATTTCACGAAGTACACTTCCGCCGGCGGGACTCAGGAGTTGAAGCAAGCCGTCTGCGAACGCCATGCGGCGGATTTTGGGACGGCTTACAAACCCTCGGAGTGCCTGATCACAGTGGGCGGGAAGCATGCGATCTTCAATCTGATGCAGGTGCTGGTGAATCCGGGTGATGAGGTCGTGATCCCGGTACCGTATTGGGTGACCTATAAGGATGTGGTGAATTACGCGGGCGGCAAGTGCGTATTTGTTCCGACTGAAGAGCGGAACGGCTTCGCTCTGACGGCGGCGGCTCTGGAATCTCACCTGACCGCACGCACCCGCATGGTGATCATCAATTCTCCTTCGAACCCCAGCGGCGCCGTACTGCCCCGGGAAGAGTTCGAACGGATCTTCAAGCTGACTTCCGCGCGTGGCATTCTGCTGATGACGGACGAATGCTACTGCCATTTCCTGTATGACGGGTCGCCGTTTTCCATAGCATCTGTGCCGGGGGCGAAAGAAACGGTGCTGGTGGCCGGTACCGTCTCAAAAACCTACGCGATGACGGGATGGCGCATCGGGTTTGGCCTGGTTCCGGAACATATTGCCGGGGCGATGCTGAAACTGCAAAGCCATTCGACATCGAACCCGACCTCCATTTCGCAAAAGGCCGCTGTTGAAGCGCTTCGGGGGCCCCAGGATTCTGTGGCGAAGATGCTGGGCGAGTACCGGAAGCGCCGCGATTTCGTGGTCGGCCGGCTGCGGGAAATTCCGGGAGTGAGCTGCGCAATGCCCGAGGGCGCGTTTTACGCGTATCCGAACATATCGGGCGTGCTCGGCAGTAACGGCTTGCAGACTCCTCAGCAATTTGCCGAAAGGCTTCTTAGCGAGGCGCATGTTGCGGTTGTTCCCGGGGAGGCATTCGGAACG
>JALYXI010000033.1 GCA_030947245.1 Acidobacteriota bacterium | reverse complement strand
GCATTGGCGCACCAGGTAATGCAGGTTGGGCCGGTGAAAACTGACGATGTACTTGTCCGGATCGTCCAGTTGAAGCTGCGCAATAATATCGTGCCGTACGCGCCGGGTGGCGCTCGCGGTGAACGCTGCGATGGGCTTAGCCGGAAAGTGTTCACGCAAACGGCTCAACTGCCGGTACTCGGGCCGGAATTCATGCCCCCACTCCGAAATGCAATGCGCTTCATCAATGGCGAAGAACGAAACCGGAACCTGCTGCAGCCAGGCCACAGTATCGTTGCGGGCCAGCCGCTCCGGCGAAAGGTAGAGTAGCCGGAACGCGCCCTTCACGGCATCCCGCATGGTCTGCGCCTGCTCCGGTTGCGGCTGCGCGCTGTTCAACACCGCCGCGGGAATTCCCATCTGGGCGAGTTGCGCCGCCTGGTCCTGCATCAGAGAGATCAGAGGGCTGACCACCACGGCCGTAAGCCCGGACACCAACGCCGGAAGCTGATAACACAAGCTCTTGCCGCCTCCGGTGGGCATCACTACCGCAACGTCGCGGTTGCCAAGAATGCTCTGCACAATCCGCTCCTGCAAGGGCCGGAACGCATCGTAACCCCAATAGCGGCGCAACGCTTGAGCAAGATCGCAATCCGGGTTCAAGATATGATTGTCTCGCAACCCTCATGCAAACTGTTCAGGATGTGGTGGTCATCGGCAGCGGCGCGGCGGGCGGAATGGCCGCCTGGAATCTCTCGCGAAAGGGCATCAATGTCCTGGTGCTGGATGCGGGCGAGAAATTTCAGCGCTCCAAGTTTTGGACTCACGTAAAGCCTTGGGAGTGGCGGGAGCGCATGGACCGCGGGGAGCGCCCGCCCGCGTTTCAACTGGACACAAAAGAGCAGCCCTATGTCACTCCCGCGCAACAGCCTTTCGACCTGATCCGCGTCTGGGGGCGCGGCGGAAAGACTAACATCTGGGGCCGCGTCTCGCTCCGCTATTCAGACCTCGATTTCAAATCCGCCGAACGCGACGGATGGGAGATCCCCTGGCCTATCAGTTACGCCGACATTTCTCCCTACTACGACAAAGTCGAGCAGTTCATCGGCGTATGCGGCGGCGATGACGATCAAGACTCCCTGCCGGGCAGCAAATATTACCTGCCTCCGCCCGCCATGAGGTGTGGCGAGGTCGCGCTCAAGAGCGCTGCCGCGTCCCAGGGCATCTCAATCGTTCCCGTGCGCCGCGCCGTACTGACCAAACCGCACAACGGCCACAACCCCTGCCACTATTGCGGCGCCTGCGGCCGCGGCTGTGACGTTTCGGCGTTCTTCAATGCGTCGGATTACCTGATGGAGCCCGCGCTCAAAACCGGCAAAGTGACCGTAATCGACAACGCGGTTGTGGCGCAGGTCTTGACCGGCGATGACGGGCTTGCCAGCGGCGTGCAATACTTCGACCGGAAGACCGGCGCCGAACGCACCGTGAAAGCGCGGGTAGTGATCGTTGCGGCTTCCTGCATCGATTCAACGCGCATCCTGCTCCATTCGAGGTCTGAGCGTCACCCAAACGGGATCGGCAATTCGTCCGACGTGATCGGCCGCTATCTTTCCGAACAGATCCGCTTCCACATGTACGGCTTCGTGCCGGAACTGATGGGCACGGCAACCCGCAATGACGATGGCATCGGCGGGGAACACATCTACATGCCCCGCTTTAACCATCGCGGCCCGAAACGCAACTACCTTCGCGGGTATGGCAGCCAGTTCTGGGGCAGCGGCGCGCAGCCGGACGCGGTTTTCGCGAAAGCACTTTCCGGCTTCGGGGCGGATTTCAAAAAAGGCGTAAAGCGCCGCTACCCCGCCCTGGTCGCCATGCACCCCTATGGCGAAACTCTTCCGCGCAAAGACAATCGCGTCACCCTGGACCCGGTTCGCAAAGACCGGAATGGCGTGCCGGTGGTGCGCATCGATTACAAGGTCGGCGAAAATGAACGGCTGATGGCGAAAGAAATGTACGATACGGCCGAGAGTATCCTACACGCCGCCAAAGCCGAGATTCTTCCCTTCGAACGCGGCCGCCTGGACGTCAACGGAAGCGCCATCCACGAACACGGCACCTGCCGCATGGGCGAGGACCCGAAGCGCAGCGCTCTGAATGGCTTCTGCCAAAGCCACGACGTGAAGAACCTCTTCGTAGTGGATGGCGCCGCGTTTACCACCGCATCGGAAAAGAACCCGACGCTCACGATTCTTGCTCTCTGCTGGCGCGCTACGGATTATCTGGGGGAAGAGATGCGGGCCGGACGGGTCTAGCTTCATCGCGCGCAAGGTTAAGCAGATCCGCGACGTTTAGGAAGTGGGCCCATCGTTTCAGGTATTCCCAGTCCAGCCTTTCAAGCTGTAGCTGCAGCACGGACAACACATCGTTCCACTGCCGCTCTGAAATCTTGCCACCGTCCCGATACCAGCATAATTTTTCGAGAACGATGCCTTCAGGAGACGCAACATCGGATTCGATGCCAGGAAGCCCCACTGCGCTCAGATTCATTCGTGTCCTGCGATTGAACTCCAGTTCGTGGTACACGTCCGTCTGCAAAGGAAAAATGTCAAATTTGTAACCAGTGCTGTAGTGAATCAGATTGAAAGCACGAATGCGGCTGATTGCCTCCAGAATCGCTTGCTCGTCCGCGTAGAAATCTGGCGAAAGCAAAGTCGATAGGGGTTTAGCATGCTCTTGCCGTACGGCTGCAATCAGATCCACATCCAACGTTGATCTTGCCAATCCATAAACGGAGCTTGCAAGGGAGCCGCCTAAATAGAAGGGGATTTTCAGTTCACCGAAGACTTGCGCAATCCGCGCGAACCCAGGCTGCGCATCCATCAAGGGTGCATTTCCGGATCCCACTGATA